>DATBBS010000041.1:0-16385 GCA_036270895.1 Xanthobacteraceae bacterium | reverse complement strand
CCAAGCCGGTGACCTTCATCTGGGGCGTCGGCAAGCAGATGGGCGCGGCACTCGCCCATGAAGGCTTCCGCACCATCGCCGACCTTCAGCGCGCCCAGGAGAGCGACCTGATGCGCCGTTTCGGCACCGAGGGGCTGCGGCTGGCGCGCCTCGCCCGCGGGATCGACGCGCGCCAAGTGAGCGCCGAGCGCGAGACCAAGAGCGTCTCGGCCGAGACCACCTTCGAGAGCGACATCGCGGCCTTCCGCACCCTCGAGCGCACTCTGTGGGGACTTGCCGAAAAAGTGTCGGCACGCCTCAAGGCCAAGGAGATCGCGGGGGCGACCATCACGTTGAAGCTCAAGACGGCGGATTTCCGCCTGCGCACCCGCGCCCGCTCGCTGACGGCGCCGACCCAGCTCGCGGCGAAAATCTTCGCCGCCGGCCGCGATCTCCTGGCGCGCGAAGCGCAGGGGACGCGGTTCCGCCTCATCGGCATCGGCGTCTCCGGCCTCGCCTCGCCCGACGGCGCCGACCCCGCCGACCTGGTCGACCCGCAAGGGGCGCGCAGCAAGGCGGCCGAGCATGCGGTCGACCGGCTGCGGGCGAAATTCGGGCGCGACGCGGTGGTGAGGGGCCTCAGCCTGGACGATGAATGATGCCGCCCGCGGTCCCCTCCGGCCTGGATGCGGAAACGTTTCCCTTCGGGCGCGAAAAGTGAAAGACTTCCACCAGTTGTGTTGTCGGCCAGGGGGTGGCGATGGACGACATATCGAAGCCGCAGGGCCGGAAAATGCCGGGCATGCCCGACTGGCTGCGGGCTCGCCAGACTTCGACCGACCGCGCATCCTCCTACATGCTGGAGCTCTACCGCACCAATCTCGAGGTCCGGCTGCGCTGCATCGACGAGCAGTCGCTGACGTCGGAAAGCCAGCGGCGCGTCTACGCGGATGTCAGCGAGACGATCAAGTGCTGGAGCGATAGCGCGCGCACCGCGTGCGACGCCGACTGGGACGAGGCCTGCAAGACCGAAAGGCTGATGGCGAACCTGCTCGGCGGGCCAAGATTGCGCCAGGAGATCAATACGCGGCTGCAGGACCTTGCCGCCGAGGGCGTGCCCGAAGCGGCCCGCCTGCGCTCCGAGTACCAGACCCTTCTCAAGCCCCCGCCCGGCGCGCAATCCGCGCCCGCCGACGAATCCGCGCTGCGCTCCCTGCTGCTGCGCGTGCTGGAGGCGATTCACTGGGCGGCGAAAAAGAAATACCTCGCCCGGCCGATCCGCAAGGAAGCGTCGAAGATCCTGCTGTGCTGCGTCATCCTCGCTTTCTTCCTGATGATCCTTCCCTACATCGCCATCAACTTCGACAACGTCAAAGGCACCCTCAACCCGTTATGGTCGCTGTTCGCGCTGTGGACGGCGCTGATGGCCGGCCTCATGGGGGCGCTGTTCAGCCGGCTGATGCGCCTCCAGCGGCGCTGGTCTGCCATGCCGCTCGACGAGGTCTTCCTTCACCGCGAGGTGTCCTACACGCTGCTGCGTGCCGGCCTCGGCATGTGCGGCGCGCTGATCGTCTACTTCTTCCTCCGCTCGGGCCTGCTGGGGGGCGACATCTTTCCCGACTTCGACAAGATCGCGATGGTGTTGATCAAGGCCGATGCCGACGATCCGGCGCTCGCCATGGCCTTCGTGGTGCCGTCGACCGATCTCGCGCTGCTGACCATCTGGTGCTTCATTGCGGGCTTCTCGGAAGCCCTGGTGCCCAGCATCCTGTCGAACACGGAACGGCGGATATCGAACAACGAGCCGCAAACGCCCAAGCCGTCCGAATGAACGCGCGCCGCAACCGGCGCCCGCCGTGCCGGGACGCCGGCCTGCGCCGCATCGCCTTCGGGATTGAGTTACGGCCTCGCGGCGCTCACTTGCACGCCGTCGGCTCCTTGATCTCGAGCTGGCTCATCTCGCCCCCCACGACGAAGTCGCCATAATCGAGCGAGAGCGCGCGGGAGATGCCGTTCTCGTAAAGCTCGAAGCTGATCGAGTAGACCGGCGTCTGCTCGCCGTTGTTCTTGGTATCGATGTGGTCGAAATAGCTGATCGTGACCGGCCAGCGCTTGAGGCCGGCGAGCGCCGCCTGGCCGGCGGCGGCGTCGGTCGGCACCTTCTCGTCGGGCGCGATCTCGCGGCCGATCACCGTCATGGTGCTGTAAGTCTTCTCGCCGGTCTCCGAGCCGTCATAGACCGGCAGCTCCAGAATATTCTTGCCGGCGCGCGCCGCCTCGATGATGCGGCGCATATGCTCGGTCGGAAAAACCATCGCGGGCTCGAGATCGAAGGACTTGTCCTTCGGCTTGGCGAGCTTGACCACCACGTGGTCGGCCTCGCGCGCGGCCTCGCCGTCGACCGCATCGACGGCGCGCTGATCGATGAAATTCTGCGAATTGAAGCGGAAGCTCTTCGCGCCGGCCTCCTCCCAGGTCGTGGCGCGCAGATCGCTCAGCGCCACCTTGCCTTCGCCGGTGTCGAGCTCCGACACCTGGCGGAAATTGAGGACATAGCCCGCGCAGACGCTGCCGGAGAAATCATACAGGATGCGGCCGCGCACCGCCTCGACGGCCCGCTTGCCGCGCGAGCGCAGGAGCTTGAGGTCGTAGACCGCGCGGTGGGGCGTCAACCCGATGCCGGCGGAAACCGCCGGCCGCGCCACGGGGATCGCGAACACGGCCGAAACAGCGGCCGCAGCCATCAGCAGACGCGTGCGTGTCATCATCGAATCTCGCTTCTTCGTCCGGCCCCGCTGACGAACATAAGGGCCGAATCTCCCTCCTGCAACCTCGCGGCCCGGTGGCGACGCGGGCTTTCGCGATGGCGCCGCTCCGCCATTGTGGGGCTGCGCGATTGTATCTACCTAGAACTACAGGTATGAGCTTCCGCCCGGCCGCGCGACCTGATGAAAACTTCGGCAGAGGCGCGGCCGGCGGCAGGATTCGGGAATTCGGAGGAGAAGGTCATGACCGGAACAGTCGAGAGCAAGCTGGCGGAGCTCGGCATCGTGCTGCCCACGCCATCGGCGCCCGTCGCCAATTATGTCGGCTTCGTACGCACCGGCCGGCTGCTCGTGGTGTCCGGCCAGATCTGCACCGGACCCGACGGCAAGCTGGTCGCCAAGGGCAAGCTCGGCGCCGGCGTCTCGACGGAGGATGGCCAGAAGGCCGCCCGCGTCTGCGCCGTGAATCTGCTGGCCCAGATCAAGGCCGCGCTCGGCGACCTCGACAAGGTCACCCGGGTGGTCCGCCTCGGCGGCTTCATCAATTCCGACCCCGGCTTCCTCGACGGCCCGAAGGTGATGAACGGCGCCTCCGATCTGGTCGTCTCGGTGTTCGGCGACAAGGGCCGCCATGCCCGCACCACCGTCGGCGTCGCGGTGCTGCCGCTCGATGCCGCGGTCGAGGTCGAGGGACTGTTCGAGGTGCAGTGAGGGCATGAGCGATGGGGGCGCCCGCCTGGCTGACATCCCGGCCGATCGCCCATCGCGGCCTGCATGATGTCGCGCGCGGCGTCGTCGAGAACACGGCGAGCGCCGTCGCGGCGGCGGTAGCGGGCCACTATGGCATCGAGGTCGACCTGCAGCGCAGCGCCGACGGCGAGGCCATGGTGCATCACGACGATGCGCTCGGCCGGCTCACCGAGGGCCGGGGAAATCTCGCTGACCTGAGCGCCGCGGAGCTCAAGCGCGTGCCGTTCCGGGCGACCGCCGACCGCATGATGACCCTGGGCGAGCTCTGCGATCTCGTGGGCGGGCGCGTGCCCCTGGTGCTGGAGCTCAAGAGCCGCTTCGATCGCGACGACCGCCTGGTGGCGCGCGTCGCCGGCGTGCTGGCGTCGCCTGCGGGCCAAGTCGCCGCGATGTCGTTCGACCCGCGCCTTGTCGCGGGCTTGCGGCGGGCCGCCCCGCATATCCCGCGCGGCGTCGTGTCGGAACGCCGCTTCGACCATCCGGAGTGGCGCGCCTTGACGGCCTGGCGGAAGCGCGGCCTGGCCCATCTCCTGCACGCCCCCTGGTCGCGCCCCGATTTCGTCGCTTACCGGGTCGATGATCTGCCGGCGCCGGCTACGCGCCTGGCGCATGGGCTGGGATTGCCGGTGCTCACCTGGACGGTGCGGACGCCGGCGCAGCGGGAGCGCGCCGCCCTATGGGCAGACCAGATGATTTTCGAGGGCTTCCGGGCGTAAGATGAGACTCCACATGAACACGGGACGGCGCGAAAGCCACCGGCGCCGGGCCTCGACCCGGTAACCGGCTCTTGGATTCATGAGCACAGACCTGCGCATCCGCGTGCTGCCCTCGATTGCCGACGTGGCGGCCGACATATGGGATGCCTGCGCCAATCCGCAGGTTCACGGAGTTTCTTCGCTTTCGCCATTCAACCCTTTCATATCGCATGACTTTCTGTCGGCGCTCGAAGCCTCGCGATCGGCCCAGGCGCGCACCGGCTGGCAGCCCCAGCACCTCATCGCCGAGGACCACAGCGGCCGCGTGCTCGGCGTCGCACCCTGTTATCTGAAGTCGCATTCGCAGGGCGAATACGTGTTCGACCGCGGCTGGGCCGAGGCCTATGAGCGCGCGGGCGGCGACTATTATCCCAAGCTGCAGGTCTCGGTGCCCTTCACGCCGGCGACCGGCCGGCGGCTGCTGGCGGCGCCGGGCGCGCGCCACGACGAGGTCTTGGCGGCGCTCGCACAGGGACTGGTCGAATTGTGCCGGCGCCGCGCGGCGTCGTCGGTGCATGTCACTTTCATGACCGAACCGGAATGGCGCGCGCTCGGCGAGCACGGATTTCTTCAGCGCACGGACCAGCAATTCCACTGGGAGAATGCCGGCTACGCCACATTCGACGACTTCCTCGCCGCGCTGGCGGCGCGCAAGCGCAAGACCGTCAAGCGCGAGCGGCGCGAGGCGCTACGCAACGGCATCGAGACGCAGTGGCTGACCGGCAGCGACCTCACCGAGGCGGTATGGGACGATTTCTTCGCCTTCTACATGGACACCGGCTCGCGCAAATGGGGACGGCCTTACCTGACGCGGGAATTCTTTTCCCTGATCGGGCGCAAGATGGCGGACCGCATCCTCCTGGTGATGGCGAAGCGCGCGGGCCGCTACATCGCGGGCGCCATCAACTTCGTCGGCTCGGACACCGTCTTCGGACGCCACTGGGGCGCGATCGAGCACCACCCCTTCCTGCATTTCGAGCTGTGCTACTACCAGGCCATCGACTTCGCGATCGCCAAGAAGCTCGCGCGCGTCGAGGCCGGCGCGCAAGGCGAGCACAAGCTCGCGCGCGGCTATCTGCCGGTCACCACCTATTCGGCTCATTACATCGCCGACCCGGCGCTGCGGCGGGCGATCGCCGATTATCTGGTGCGCGAGCGCGCCTATGTGGAAGCGGCCGGCCGCGAGCTCGGCGGGATGGCGCCGTTCCGCCGCGACCTCGCCGCCGAGGACGTGTGAGCCGCGCTTGACGCGGCAGCGTGCCTTGCCCAAGAGATACCGGCAGGACGCACCGCGCATCCGATCGGGAGGCCACGATGCCGAGCTACGATCCCACCAACGTCTTCGCGAAAATCCTGCGTGGCGAGCTGCCCTGCCACAAGGTCTACGAGGACGAGCGCGCCCTCGCGTTTCTCGACATCATGCCGCGCGCGCCCGGCCACACGCTGGTGGTCCCGAAGGCGCCGGCGCGCAACATCCTGGACGTCGCGCCCGATGACCTCGCGCACGTGATGGCGGTCGCCCAGAAGATTGCCAAGACCGCGCTGAAGGTCTTTGGCGCGGACGGCATCACGATCCAGCAGTTCAACGAGCCGGCCGGCGGCCAGGTGGTGTTTCACCTGCATGTGCACGTCATCCCGCGCCGCGAGGGCGTGCAGCTCAAGCCGCCCGCGAGCTTCAAGGAGGAGCCGGCAACGCTGTCGGATCACGCCCTGAAGCTGTCGGCCGCGCTCAAGGGCTGAGCGCGGTCTCGAATCCCGCCGCGGTCCAGATCGCGTCCGCCGTGGGACCGCGCAATGCCGCGAGGAAAGCCGTCGCGGCGTCGCGCGCCGTGCTGCCGGCGAGAAGGCCGGCGGAAAATCGCTCGGTGCCGAGCAGCGGCGGCGGCAGCGGTCCGGCCACTTTCAGGCCCGGCGTCGAGACAATCGTGCTGATGAAGGTGACGCCGAGCTCGGCCTCGCCCTTGGCGACGGCCGCGACGATCTCGTGGCTGCCCCGCCGCAGCACCGCCTTGGCGTTGACGGCCTCGGCGATCCCCATGCGCGCGAGCTCGCCGGCGAAATAGGTGCCGAAGGCGCCGCCGCTCTTGGGATCCGTATAGGCGACCGAGCGCGCCGCCAGCAGCGCGGCGCGGAACTGCTCGATGGTCGCGACGGGCGGCGCGGCGGCGCCGTCCCGGATGGCGACGCCGGTGCGCGTCGCGGCGACCGGCATCGGGTTCGACAGCTGCCCGAGGCGCACCATGTCGTCGACCGCCTCGGCGGTCAGGATCACCACGTCGGCGCGCTCGTTGGCGGCGAGCCTTTGCCGGATCGCGCCGACGGTGCTGTAGGCGATCTGCGCCGCGTGACCGCTGTCGCGCGAAAAGCTCGCGCCGATCGGCCCGAGCGCGTCCTGCACCGCGAGCGCCGCGAGGATCTTCACCTCGGCCCCCTCGCCTGCCGTCGCCGCCAGGACGGTGATCAGCACGGCCGCGACATATCGGAGCATGACGATTCCTCCCAGGCGTGCACGTCGCCGGATCGGCGGGCCTTCCGGGCCATCCGAAGGCTCGCTACCATGCAGGTCAATGCGGAGGTCGTCCACTGTCGTGACCCACCTGATCAGCCGGCGCGTTGTTCTGCGTGCGAGTCTGGCCGCCGCCTGCGGGGCCGGCGCGGCGCAGCCGGCGGCGGCACAAGCCTATCCGAGCCGGCCGATCCGGATCATCGTGCCGCTGCCGCCGGGCGCAACCGCCGACACGCTGCCGCGGCTCATCGGCGAGAAGCTCACCGCCAAATGGGGCCAGCCGGTCATCATCGAGAATCGGCCGGGCGCGGCGCAAAATCTCGGCGCCGAGATGGTCGCCAAGGCGGAGCCGGACGGCTACACGCTGCTCGCCACCCCGCAAGGACCGCTCACCATCAGCCATTATCTCTATCCCAGGCTCGGCTTCGATCCGGCCGCCTTCGTGCCGATCACCATCATGGCGGCCCTGCCTTATGTGCTCGTCACCTATCCGTCGTCGCCGATATCGAGCCTCGAGGAGCTCATCGGTTACGCCAAGGTCAATCCGGACAAGCTCAATTATGCGTCGCCCGGCGCCGGCAGCTCGAACCAGCTGGCGATGGAATGGCTCAAGAGCCTCACCGATATCCGCCTCACCCATGTGCCCTATCGCGGCGCCGCGCCGGCGCTGACCGATCTCCTCGCCGGCCATGTCGACATCATGTTCGACAATGCCGGCAACGTGGTGCAGCTCATCAAGGACGGCCGCTTGAAGGCGCTTGCGGTCAGCGCAAAGACGCGCATGGCGGAATTGCCCGACGTGCCGGCGATCGCGGAGCGCTTTTCCCAGTTCGTCGCCATGAGCTGGTTCGCGGTCGTCGCGCCGCCGAAGACGCCGGCCGCCATCGCGGGCCAGCTCGCGGACGCGATGGTCGAGGCGTTGCGCGCGCCGGACGTGGCGCAACGGGTGCGCGACATGTCCGCCGCCGTGGTGGCGACCACGCCGGAGGAAACCGCCGCCTACCTGCGCGTTGAGAGCGAGCAATGGGGCCGCGTGATCGCCTCGGCCGGCATCAAGCCGAGCGAGTGATCTTTTTTTGCCGCACCACGTCACGACGCATGAGGACCCGATGCCGAAGAAAATCCGCCGTGTAGTCACCGGGCACAATGCCGCCGGCAAATCGATCTTCTGCATGGACGGTCCTTCGCCACATGTGTTCAGCCGCGGGACCGGCAGCGTGGTGGTGACCGACCTGTGGGAGACCCAGCGCGCGCCGGCCGACAATCGCGGCAACGCGGATTCCATCGACCGTCCGTTTCGCTTGCCGCCGCCAAAAACCGGCAGCGTGCTGCGCATCATCGAATATCCGCCCGACAAGGAGCGCGTGCCGGCGCTGGCGCAGGAGCGCGACGCCCCGCCCGACGGCTCGGGCCGGCACGAAGCGCTGGACCGCGGCAATCCGCGTCATCCGGGGTTTCACAAGACCAGCTCGGTCGATTATGCGATCGTGCTGTCCGGCGAGATCGTAGCGCTGATGGATGAAGGCGAGGTCGTGCTGAAAACCGGCGACGTCCTGATCCAGCGCGGCACCAACCATGCCTGGAGCAACCGCACCGACGAGCCCGCCACCCTGGCCTTCGTGTTGATCGACGCCGAGCCGGTCGGCTAGCTGGTCCGAGGGGCGCCGGCCGTGCGCGGACAATGACACGCGAGAGGTGGATTCGTTGTAAAGAACAACGAATTTACAAGGCCTGGTCCCCCACCGGACCCCGATGGCGGGACACGGCTCACAAGCGCTCCGGGCATCAAGCCACGACTCACAGGCCACCTCCGCATGAAAAACGCCCGCGCGGCTTCCCGGCGGGCGCAATTCGAAGTGTGGATTTTCTCCTACACGATCCGGCGCGAATCGTCAAATAAACCGCTGTCAAGACTCATGAGCGGGCAGGCCGCTCATTCCAATCTATTTCGATCAGGCTCTCGAGTCCCGATTAAACTCTCGAGTCGTTCCGTGGCCCCTTTGGATGCCCGACGATCGCCTGCGTCGCGATGAACTTGTAACGCTCGCGATCAACGCGCAGAATGGGCGGCGCCAAGACACGTCCTGATCCGCCATGGTCCGCCGCCGAGCTCGGCCCGCTCGTTCAAAAAGGCCCGCAAGATGAGTAAGCCGCCGGAACGCATCGGCCGCCTGCCCAAAAAGCAGCAAAAGCGTCCCCGCCTGATCAAATTCCTCCAAGAGAGGCCTGATCATTCGTGGGAAGTTCACCCCATCGAGCAAGGCTTCGCGCTCGTATGCGCAACCTGGGGACCCGGCGCCGGAGTCTGACAGATGATCTCGTATTCACCGAACGGCGCAGGTCCGGCCAGGCATCTGTCAGGTCTTGCCGGAAGACGGCGAAGGCGTGTTACCGGTGAGTCCGCAGGTCGGACGCGGGCGTGGTCCGTGTCAATCGAACAGGATTGACGTGGCTCGGCGCGACCACGAGGATGTGCCTCCGCTGTCGATCAGCAGTCAAATCGGCCATTTCATCAAATGGAAGCGTGCCAAAAGCCACCCAGCATTAATGCACGAAGCAGGATACCTCGTGCTCGGCCTTGTTTCGCTCGCGACAGTGACGGGCTTGTATTTTTGGCTGGACGTGGCCCTCGTCTCGACGGCGCTCACCTATTTGGTCGTGCTGGTCCTGTTGTCGCTCGTAAGTGACTTCTATTCCTTGATCGTTCTTTCTTTCATCGGCGTCGGTTGCCTGAACTATTTTTTCACTCCTCCGCTCTTCAGCTTCCGCGTCGATTACCCACAGGACGTCATCGCATTATCCGCGTTTGCGATGACCTCACTCGTCATCAGCTTCTTGGTAACGAGAGTTCGGGCCGAACAACACGATCATGTGAGGACATCTGAGACGCTGCGTGACGCCAATGAAAGATTGAAAGCCGCCAACATTGCGTTGCGGATCGAGAACGTGGAGCGCAAGCAGGCCGAACAAGCATTGCGGGAACGCGAAGCGAAAATGCGGCGCCTGGTCGACGCCAACATCATCGGCACCTTCATCTGGGATGTCGACGGCCGGATTCTGGAGGCCAATAAAGCCTTTATCGACATCGTCGGGTACGATCATGAGGACCTCGTCGCGGGCCGCATGCGGTGGACGGACCTCACGCCGCCGGAGTGGCGCGATCGCGACACGCAATTGTTACAGGAGCAGAAGGTGACCGGGGCTCTTCAGCCGTTTGAGAAGGAGTACTTCCGGAAAGACGGCAGCCGCGTGCCCGTGCTGATCGGTGGGGCAACCTTTGAGGAAGGCGGGACACAAGGTGTCGCTCTTGTGATCGACCTGACGGAACGCAAGCGCGCCGAAGCGGCACTCCGGGACAGCGAGGAAGCGTTGCGCCGCAACGAAGCCTGGCTGACCGAAGCACAGAGGCTAAGCCACACCGGCACCTGGGTCCTCAACCCGACAACGATGCAATATCTCTATTGGTCGGACGAGAGTTACCGGATCTGGGGATTTGACCCCTTGCAGGGCCTTCCGAGCCGCGATGCTCTGTGGCAACGGATCCACGATCGAGACAGGGTGTGGGAAGAGGTCCAGGAGGCATTGCGCCAGAAGAAAGATTACTCCGGCGAACTCAAAATCGTGCTTCCCGACGGGACGGTCAAATATCTGGCGGTAACCAGCCATCATCTGTTCTCCGCGAACGGAGACCTTGTCGAGGTGATCGGCACAAATGTCGATGTGACGGAACGCAAGCGCGCCGAGGAAGCATTGCGTGTAAGCGAGCGACGTTCGCGTTCGGCAATCGACGGGATAGCCGGTCTCCTTGCAATCATGGCCCCGGACGGTGAAGTCGAAACTGTCAATCGCCAATGCCTCGAGTATTTTGGCCGACCGCTGGAATGGCTCGCGAAGTGGGGAACAAACGATGCGGTGCATCCTGAAGACCTTCCCCGTGTCGTTGAAATTTTCAAGAGCGCGACGGCATCCGGGATTCCGTACCACATCGAGCAACGCCTGCGCCGCTTCGACGGCGAATATCGGTGGTTTGACACCCGCGGCGTCCCAGTTCGCGATGACTCCGGGCGCATCGCACGGTGGTACGTTCTAATTACGGACATTGAGGATCGCACCCGGGCGCTGGCGCGAGTGGAGCAGATGCAATCGGACCTCGCCCACATGAACCGTGTGAGCATGATGGGGGAACTGACCGCCTCGCTGTCTCACGAAATCTCGCAACCGTTCGCCAGCGCCCGCAATAACGCCCGTGCGGCCCAGAATTTTCTCGACAAGCAGCCACCGGACTTGCGCGAGGCCAGGGAGGCACTCAGCGGCGTTGTGGACGATACCGATCGCGCCGGAGACATCATCGACCGCATCCGCGATCACATCAAGAAGGCGCCGCCGCGAAAGGAGCAGTTTGATCTCAACGAGGCGATCAACGAGGTCATTGAATTGGGGCGAAGCGCAATCATCAAAAATGGCGTCTCGGTCCAGACCCGGCTTTCCGAGCGATTATTTCCGATTCTCGGCGATCGCGTTCAAGTGCAGCAGGTGGTCCTGAACCTGCTTTTGAACGCGGTCGAAGCCATGGGCTCGGTTGAGGCAAAACCGCGAGACCTGTTGATCAGCACCGAGGAAGACCACACAGGTGTCCTTGTGGCAGTGCGCGACTCCGGGCCGGGCATCCATCCGGCTCATCTCGAGCGCGTTTTCAAATCCTTCTACACCACAAAGCCCGACGGAACAGGGGTGGGGCTGTCGATTTGCCGGTCTATCATCGCCGCCCATGGGGGGCGGTTGTGGGCAGAGGCGAATGAGCCTCGCGGCGCCGTATTTCGGTTCACCTTGCCGGCGGAGCCTCGATTTACGAGTACACGCCCTCGTCCGGCGTCCCCCCATCGGCCCTCATAGCCAATTCTGCCGGTACAGGTTTATTGCGCCAGATGAAGCGGCGTGCTGTTGGGCTGCTTCATGCCGATTTTATTGCAGTTGTCGACCGACTGGGAGAAGTTCAGGTTCACGTTGCCGTTGGTGTTGAACGTGTTCGTGACGATCTTGGTGCACTTGTAATTGTTGCTGGCCCCGATTCCGCTCATCACGACGTCCGCGTAAGGCAGATAAACCACGCCGTCGACGTTGAATGTCGCGCCCGGACCCCATTTTTCGCCGACATTCGAAGTCTGCCGGGGATCCTGGTAAAGCGCGACGCCCTGCCAGGGATCGTTCGCGCCCAAGGGCGGCGACAACGACAAGGTGCTGCTCTGGCCGTTGCCGTTCGGAAAGTTGATCGCGTTCGCGCCGGTCGAGTTGCCGGTCATCACGATCACGGTGCGAAGCGTGGCAACAGAGGCGTTGTTCGCGATCGTAAGGTCGCCATTCTCGATCACGATCGCGCTGTCGCCGCTCGGGGAGCTGCCGAGCAAGGTGCCGGTTCCCGAGAGGGTCAGGTCGCCGCAGACATGATATTCGGTATAGGTGTCCTTGGTGACGATCTGGACCCCCGATGGAATCTTGCTCGAGCCGGCGTCCCATTTCACGCCGCCGCCGGAGCCGCCGCAGACCGTCGAAATCAAATTGACGAGCTGCGCATAGATCGTATCCGGGACCACGCTCGCGTAGGACTGGGGATTGCTGCAGCCGACCGCCGAGCCGGCCGCAATCGAGGCCGTCGCGCCGCCGCTGTGGCCGTTGCATGAAAGGCTGGTGTTGGAGCGCACCGAGCAGCCCGACAGCGAAATGCTCGGCGCCCCGCCGAAATTCATCGACACGTCCGAGACGCCTTTGCCGTGGTCGAGGCTCAGGATGCACGACATGTCGGGGTCGGGCGCGATGGCGTTCGACGTCGCGCTGACCGCGATGGACGCAATCGACATGTAGGCCAGCACGGAGGTCGGAACGCCGAGCGTGACACTGCCCGAAAAGCTTCCACCGCCGTTCGAAGCGAAAGTCGGCGTCGCCACAAGATCGCCAGCCGAGGCGGCGAACACGTTGAGCGCCACCTGATTCCAATTTGCCGTGCCGTCGCGGGCCGCGGCCAGCACCGCCGAATCGAGGCTCCCCTGGAGCTTCGCCCGGACATCCCCGGCGCGCCCATAGTCGATCGACGCCCCGATGAGGCCCAGAATGGGGAACGCCGCGAGCGCGAACAACGGAAGCACCGACCCCTCCGAACGCCGGCGGAAGCGGGCCAACAGGCGAAGCGCATCATATATCCGAGCAGGCATGATCGGTCTCCGAGAGTCACAATGTCTGAAGTGCTGCGGGAACTTTCACGCAAACAGCTTGCGACGATCTCAATGCCGGGAGCGAAACCCGGGCCGGGAGCTTAAGCGGCCGTGAACCTTGAGGGCGCGGCGGCGTGTGACGGGCGGGCCATGCGCGCATCGCGAGCACGCATCAATCGATCGGATTTCTGGCCTTAGAACCAGTCCTGCCGATGCAGGAAGCCGCCGTCGACCGGCACCACCGCGCCGGAAACCCAACTCGCCTTGTCGGAGGCGAGAAACAGGATCACGTTGGCGACCTCCTGCGGGCTGGCGGCGCGCCGCAACGGTTTGTCGGCAAAGAATTCGCGCCAGCGCCCGGCGTCGCCCAACTCCTTCTCGGCGCGCGCGCGCTGGATCGACTCCATGCGCTCGGTCTCGACGCCGCCGGGATTGACGGCGACCACCCGGATGCCGTCGTCGATGCTGCGGCCGCCGAGCGACTTGGTGACTCCCGCCAGCGCCACATTGGCGGCGTTGCCGCACACATAGCGCCATTGCGGCCGTTCGCCGCCGAGCCCGAGAACGTTGACGATCACTTTCGGCCCCCTGCCCCGCATATGGGCATACATCGCGCGCATCAGGTTGACATAGCCGAAGACCTTGAGGTCCCAGCTCTCGCGCCAGCGCGCCTCGTCGACCGCAAAGATGTCGCCGGTCGGAATCGCGCCCGCATTGTTGACCAGCACGTCGGTGTCGCGGAACTCGTCCGCGAGCGCCTCCGGGGCGCCGTGCCGCGACAGGTCCATCGATTTGGCGGTGACCTCCGCGCCGGCCGCGAGCGCGGCCACGGCCTGCGCCAGCCGCTCCTTGCCGCGCGCCACGATCGTGACCTTGGCGCCTTCGTCGAGAAATCCGCGCGCCACCGCCAGGCCGATGCCCTGCGAGCCGCCCGTGACCAGCACGCGGCGGCCCTTCAAGCCGAGGTCCATGTCACCCTCCTTGAACGCTTTCCATCTTTGCCCTCACCCGCCGAACACCAGGACGCCCGCCACGATCGCGGCGGTCGCGGTGGCGACGCCGGCGAAAACCGAGCGGCGGATCAGCAGAAAGGCGGCGACGCCGAGCGCCGCCGCGCCGATCCGCACCGCGACCGGCACGGTCGCGAGCGCGCCCGGCGCGAAAATTGTGATCTTGCCGACGACGCCGGTGAGGATCGCGGTCGTGACCGCGCGCGCGAACACGATGATCTCCGAATCCTCGTCGAGACCGCGCCCGAACGCCATCCCGAGCATGCGCCAGACCTCGTTCGGCAGGAAGCCGACCAGGATCAGCAGCGCATAGGGCGCCAGGCCGCCGAGCGCACTCATCGCAGCGCCTCGCGGAAGCGATGCGCCGCGTAGGCGACGCCGCCGCCAATGAGCCCGGTCCACATCAGATCGAGCTCGACGCCGCGCCAGGCCAGGAGCGGCGCCAGCACGAGGCCGACCACCAGCGCGACGCGGTCGGCGGTCACGCGGGCATTGCGCACGGCCGAGATCAGGAACGACATCGGCGAGAGGAACAAGAGGGCGGCGACCAGCAGGCTCGGCAGCGCCTGGGCGAGTTCGAAGCCGATGACCGACGCCGCCACGGCGCCACTCATGAGCGACGTGCCGATGCCGTTGGCGAAGGGAATGCGGGCGGCGCGTGGCACTTTGGGCAACAGCCGGAGCGACTCGATCCACATGCTGATGGCGGTGAAATGGGCCGGGACGACCAACTCGCGCGCGCGGGTCGCCGGCGTCTTCAGCAATGGCATCAGCGCCACCACCATGGGGAGCAGCCGCATGCCGCTCAGGCCCACCGCGAGCGCCACCTCGAGCGGCGGCGCGCCCGCGCCGAGCGCCGAGATCAGGATCAGTTGCGCGGGCGCCGCCCAGATCAGCAGCGACGACAGCACGACCCAGAGCAGCGGAAAGCCGAGATCATGGGCGAGCGCCCCGATGCTGACATAGGACCCGACGATCACCACCATGAAGACCGAGGTCGCGCCGGCGCGAAGCCCGCCCAGAAAGGCTGAGCCGCGGGGCAGCGCGAGCGCATCGGTGACGGGGGGAGCCGACATGGTGAGGGGCGAGGGGTGAGCGGCGGATGGCGAATAGTAGTTCGCCTATCCGCTATTCACCACTCGCCCCCCGCCTGTTCGGCAAACGGCGTCGAAGCCTAGACCCGCACCAGCGGCACCTTCGGCACCGAGCCGCGGCCGGTCGGGCCCTTGGGCTTGGGCGATTTGCGGCGCGCGCGCTTGGCCTTGGGCGCGCCCGGGATCTGCTCGGGCTTCGGCATAATCGGCCCGTCGAGATATTCGAAGGCGAGCTTCTGGGCGCCGCCCTCTTCCTGGACGAGGATGACCTTGACGTGCCCGCCGGATTTGAGCTTGCCGAACAGCACCTCGTCGGCGAGCGGCTTCTTGATGTGCTCCTGGATCACGCGCGCCATCGGCCGCGCGCCCATCTGCTCGTCATAGCCGTGGTCGATCAGCCATTTCGAGGCCTCGTCCGACAGCTCGATGGTGACGTCGCGGTCGGCAAGCTGCGCCTCGAGCTGGAGCACGAACTTCTCCACCACCTTGGCGATGATCTCCGGCGTGAGATGGTTGAAGGTGATGATGGAGTCCAGCCGGTTGCGGAACTCCGGCGCGAACATCTTGTTGATCGCGTCGGTGTCGTCGCCTTCCCGCTTCTGGCGGGTAAAGCCGTAGGCCGCCTTGGCGAGGTCGGCCGCGCCCGCGTTGGTGGTCATGATCAGGATCACGTTGCGGAAATCGACCTGCTTGCCGTTGTGGTCGGTGAGCTTGCCGTGATCCATGATCTGGAGGAGCACGTTGAACAGGTCGGGATGCGCCTTCTCGATCTCGTCGAGCAGCAGCACGCAATGGGGATGCTGGTCGACGCCGTCGGTCAGGAGCCCGCCCTGGTCGAAGCCGACATAGCCGGGCGGCGCGCCGATCAGCCGCGACACGGTGTGGCGCTCCATGTATTCCGACATGTCGAAGCGCAGGAGCTCGACGCCGAGCGAGGCGGCAAGCTGCTTGGCAACCTCGGTCTTGCCGACGCCGGTCGGACCCGAGAACAGATAGCAGCCGATCGGCTTTTCGGGCTCGCGCAGGCCGGCGCGGGCGAGCTTGATCGAGGCCGACAGCGCCTCGATCGGCTTGTCCTGGCCGTAGACCACGCGCTTGAGCGTCTGCTCGAGATGCGCCAGCACGGCGGCGTCGTCCTTCGACACGGTCTTGGGCGGAATCCGCGCCATGGTGGCGATGGTCGCCTCGACCTCCTTGAGCCCGATGGTCTTCTTGCGCTTGCCCTCGGGCAGCAGCATCTGGGCGGCGCCCGATTCGTCGATCACGTCGATCGCCTTGTCGGGCAGCTTGCGGTCATGGATGTAGCGCGCCGAGAGCTCG
>DATBBS010000040.1:0-11508 GCA_036270895.1 Xanthobacteraceae bacterium | reverse complement strand
CTTCCGTCACCATACGCGCAGCGCCGCGATGGGACCGTTCAACGCGGGCAAATACGTGCTGCCTGAAGCCGAACCGGGGGATCTCGTGTTGTTTCCGAGCTACCTCTATCACGAAGTGCCGAGAAACCAGGGCGATCAGAGGATCACGGTCTCCTTCAACGCCATTCCCGACAGCCTCGATTGCTGGGGCTATCGAATCAACTTCACGCCCTGAGCCAGGCTGCGATCACGGCTGCGGCGCGTCACTGTCTGAATTCGCGCGACAGCAGCTCCCGTGCTCCGCCACGCGATGGCGCTGCGTCATTGATCTCATGCAACAAGCGCGCGGCCGCCGCGCGGTCGGACGCCATCAGCAACTGCGCCATCGCGATCAGGGGTCCATAGGCAGGATCGAACTCGGCACTCAGGCGAAGCGCGTCGAGAAGAGCCGGCGATGCCGCCTCGACCAGCGCAAGGCCGCGCGGGTCGCCCGGCAGCGCCGCGCCGGCCTCGAGAAAGCGATTGCGCGCGCGCCAATAAGCGGTCAGGCGCTCGGGCAGCGGGTCACGTTTCGACTCGGCCAGCAGCTCGGCGGGATCGGGCCGCATGGCGCGCGTGACGGCGAGCAGCAGGGCCCAGGGCGGCGCCGTCAGCGCGCGAACATTACGGCTCGCATCGAACGTCACGAAGGGATAGTCGTCTGTGTTGCGCGGCCCTTCGCCGGCGAACGCGGCCAGGGCGCGCGGCCCGCCCAGATATTGCCCGAGCAGATCCATCGGCGTCTCGAAGCCGATCGACCGCGCGGCGGGCCTCACAGCGGAATCGTCGAGCCGCGCCGCCAGCGTGTCCGGATCGAGGTAGCCGCCATCGCGCGGACCGATCAGGGCGAGCATCGGCGTGCGCACGCTGTAATGATTGAGCCAGGCCGAGCCGGCCGGATAGACTTCCAGGAACGTGCGGATGATGGCGCGCAAGGATGGCAGATCGAGCTGGTACAGCGGCAGCCACTGGCAAAACACGCCGGCCGGCGCCAATCTCTCCCGCACGGCCGCGAAATGTTCGCTGGTGTAGAGCGCGCCGCTTCCGTCCAGCGCCGGATGAAACAGATCGGCGATGATGACGTCATAGCGCCCTGTGTCCGCCACGACGTATCGGCGCGCGTCGGCGACGGTCACCCGGGGCGCCGGACCGGCCGCCTGCGGTGTCGCGAACCAGGGCAGCAACTCGACCACCTCCGGCGACAGCTCGACGCCATGCGCCGTGACCCCCGGCATCTGCGATCCGCCGATCAGCGTGGCCCCCGTGCCGATGCCGAGGAACAAGGCCTGACGCGGTGCCGGATGCAGCAGCAACGGCAGCATGGCCTGCCGATAGTCGGAGCGGGCGGAATTCGTTCCGCCCATGCGGAAGCGGCCATTGACTTCCAGATAGCGCGCCCCCGCGGCGTCGTCGACGACGCTCGCCGTCACCATTGGGCCCTCGCGGACCGCGAGCAGTCTGCCGCCGGCCGGCACCCGCGTTAGCGAGGGAGCGGGATGCACCCATAGGACCAGGGCGGCGATCGCCGGTCCCGGGAGCCAGACGAGCGCGGCCCGGCGGGCCGGCAGCAGCAGCAGATAGCCCAGCGCGACCGGGATGAGCGCGCGCCACGCGCCAAGGGCCGGGATGAGAAATTGCGCCGTCACCAGCGGCGCCACGGAGGCGCCGGCGCTGTTGATGCCGACCGCCCATCCCAGCGACCCGCGTCGGTCGCGTACCCATTGGGCGAGGAGGCCGAACAGCGCCCCCATCGCGGCCGACGGCACCAGGAAGAGCGCGAGCGCAACGGCCAATTCCCCGGCGATGCCCGCCTCGGCCGCGGTGTCGGCGATGCGGGCGATAAAGGGCGCGAGAAACGCCGTCGCCACGCATGCGAGCGAGGTCCCGGCGAGGAGCCAGCCCAGGCTCGCGTCCTGGGCGCGGCGCCCGGCGCGCTGCCACAGCAGCCCGCCCGCCGCCGTGCCGAGCAGATAGGCCGCCAGCAGACCCGCGAAGGTGTAGATCGTATTCTGTAGCACCTGCGCGGCGAGCCGGACGATGAGAACCTCGAACGCGATGCCAAGCAGGCCGGTGACGAACAAGGTGATGGTCAAGCGTAGCCCCGCCACGGGATGTGGGCCGCCCTCGTCGGCTTCCGTCGGCCTGGCACCAACAGTCGGCCCCAACGCAAGCGCCCCCAGGGCGCACAGGGCGTTGAGCGCGGCCAGACACAGAAGCGTCCCGGACAGCCCCAGCGCGGGGAGCAGGAAGAATGTCGAAATCAATGTTCCGGCGACGGCGCCCGCAGTGTTCGCCCCATAGACGCCGGCGCTGACACGCGTGTCCGCGCGTGCCTCGCTCATCATCCGCTCGAGCGCGATCAGCGTTCCGCCCATCGCGGCTGTTGCGGGGAGCAGAACCAGTGCCGGCAACGCAAAGCTCGCGGCCCAGAGCAAGGCCGGCGCAGGCTCGGTGCCGAGGAGGGCCGCCAAGGTCCGACCTGCGGCGGGCAAAAGCCAGACATTGATCAAGCCCCAAAACCCGATCACGGCCTCCAGTGCCGCGTAAGCGCCGCGCGGGGATCGGGCGCGCCGTATCGGCCGGTCGAGCGCGAAGGCCCCGAGCGCGAGACCGCCGAAGAACCCGGCGACCGCACCCAACACCGCCATCATTTCGGTTCCCAGTGCGAGGCTCAATTCGCGGGTCCACACGATCTCGTAGCCGAGGCCGGCGAAACCAGATGCCGCGACGATCGGGATCAGCTTCCAACCAGAATCAATCCGGGGGCGGTCCATGCCTTCTCCGCAGCGCCTATTGCTCTCGGCAGGAGTTGAGTTTCAAGAATATTACAGATTGATGACAGACACAGTTCGAGCTCGACGATCAGAATTGCGCCGCCAGCGTCATGCGGACTGCCAGCGGCTCAACCGGATGGACGTGGCGATCCTCGACGCTGACTACGGACTCACCGGGCAGCCGTGACGCATAGAAATATTCGATCTGATTGGTATTTGCGTTGAACAGATTGAACGCGTCGAGCTGAATCCGGACGCCGTTCTCCCACTTGTAGCCTACCCGCGCGTTGACGATGAATGACGCTAGCGAGCGAACGCTGGCATCCTCGATCAGCGGGCGGGGCCCGAAATAGCGCCCCTTGACGGCTCCAAACCAGCCGGTTTCCTCCCCGAGGGTGATCGCGGCCGAACCGACCCAGGCGGGCGCGCCAGGGATGAAATTGCCCACTGGATCGAAATCAGTAAAACGCGCGCGACTATAGGCAACGTCGACATCGATGCCGATCCACGAGGAGATCTTATAATTGTTGGTCCATTCCACGCCGACGCGGCGGCTGGGGCGGCTCGCTTCGGTCGTGCCCGCATCGCCCACGAACAGCAGTTCGGACGCCTGATCGAGCACGAACAGCGCGACCGAAGAGGTCAAGCCGCCGACGATCTTCGTACGCGCGCCGACCTCGGCCCCTTTGGTGCGCACCAACAGCGGGACGCGGACCTGGGGCGAGACCTTATCGTTCGGATCGACCGTGATGGTGGTGCCGCGCAAATCGTTGCTGTGAAAGCCGTAGCCGTAATTGCCGAACAACTCGGTCTTGGCCCAGGGACCGAGCACCACGCCGAATTTCGGGCTGGTGATATTCGCATCGGTGCTGCCGGAATTGAGCGCCGTATCGCTTGCGACCTGACCGGAGAACCAATCCTGCCGGATGCCGACGGTGGTGCGAAGCCAATCGGTCCAGTGCGTCGTGGTATCAGCCCAGATGCCGACGCTGCCTTCTTGCACGCTGTCGTCGCGCACGGTGGACAGCGTCGTGCGCTGCAACGTCTTGAACAGACCGACGTCGATATCATCGTAGCGGGTTTGAACACCGATGCGGCTTTCGGTGTCGAGGTCGCCGAAGCGTGTTTTGAACGAATGGCTGGCGTTGATGCCGAAGACGTTCCGCCGGTCCGTCTGGCTGAACTGATCGCCGTGCACGGGGTCGTGGAGAAAATAGGTGAAATTGTTGAACAGGGTCAGCGAGGAGTTGATCGCAAAGGCGTCGACGACCGAGGCGCCGATCGCGCTGGTTTGCGCCCAATGTCCGGAGAGGCTGAACCGGCTCGCTTGGCCGCCGTCGGTCGAATCGAGCGAGCCAAGGCGCCCGATCAGGCCGGTGTCGATCGCCCGCTGCGCGACCTGATCGGTCGAGGTCCAGCGGTTGGCATAGGCCATGCCGGTGAGCGTAAACCCGTCGGCGGCGGTACCCTGGCTGTAGCGAACAACGCCATTCAGTTTACGCAAATTGTCCGGGACGTCCCATGGGCCGTTGTAGGTCGACCCTTCGGCGGCGACGAGCATGGTTCCGGCGAAAGCCGGCATGGAGGCCGCCGCAAGACCGCGACGATAGCCGAAGCTGCCCACGGTGCCTTCCACCAGATTCCTGTCGAGCTTGCGGGCATAGTCGATGTGGATTGCGCCGGCCGAGGAGAAGTCTCCCTCGTCGGCATAATACGGTCCCTTGCGAACCAGCATGGAGCTGACCAGCTCGGGGATCAGGAAGTTGATGTCGGCATAGCCCTGGCCGTGACCGTGGGTCCGCATGTTGACCGGCATCCCATCGACCGTGATCGCAAGATCGGTGCCATGGTCGAGATTGTAGCCGCGCAGAAAATACTGGTTGGCCTTTCCCTCTCCGCTGTGCTGCGTGACCACGAGACCGGGCGCCGCTTCCAGGATTTCGCCGGGGCGCGACACCGGAATAGCATTGACCTCGGCACCCGAAATTACTTCTTCGCTTGCTGCCTGCGGCGGCGGATTTTCGGGTTGCGTCGGTGCGCTGACCGGGATCTGGGGCTGTTGGGCCGCGGTGGATGGCGTTGTCGCTGGCGGCGACGTTCTCTCAGTCTGCCGCGACGCAGCGTTGACCACGATTTGCGGCAGCTCAATGGTTGACGACTGTGCTGGGGCCGAGTCGATGAGCGAGGCTCCCAACGACAGGGCCCAGTACACTCCGGATCGGTTTTTGAAAGGTCGAGACTGGCGCGACGCAACCACGGAATGCAAAAATTTCCCTTCTGAGCCTAAATTGCGGCCCCGCGATCGACCAAGCGGGCTCGGAAAAATCCATTTTCTATCCCGAGTATGACGGTATCACGAATTGCGGATGCGACGCTGGCGCACCGGAAAGCCCACACACGGCCGACCCTCCCGACCATGAAAAAGGACGCAAGTCGGGCAAGCCCGACTTGCGTGGGCGTGAGGGTAGACTCGCCGCAACTCTCAGCTCATCCATTTCGGCACGGTGATCGGCGGCTGCGCCGCGAGCGCGTCGAGCAGGGCGGCGGGATCGGGGCTGACCGCGATGCTGGTGCGGTGGGCGGCAGGCAGGAAGCCGCGCCTTACCATTTCGTCAATGAAACCAAGGAACGGCTGATAGAAGCCATCGACGTCGAGCAGCCCCACCGGCTTATCGACGTCGCCGAGCTGATTGAGGGTCCAGGCCTCCATCATCTCCTCGACCGTGCCGATCCCGCCGGGCAGCGCGATGCAGGCATCCGCGAGCGCGAGCATGCGCGCCTTGCGGACCCCCATAGCGGCCGCGACCTCGTGGCCGGTGAGTCGCGGGTGCAGGTGGCCGCGATCGAGCAGCCGGCGCGTGATGACCCCATGGGCGCTGCCGCCGGCGTCGAGCGTCGCATCCGCCAGCACCCCCATCAGGCCCTTCATGGTGCCGCCGAACACGAGGCCGATGCGGCGGCGGGCGAGCTCCCGCCCGAGCGCCGCCGCCGTCCCCGCATAGGCGTCGCCCCGCCCGACATTCGAGCCGCAGAACACGGCCACGCGGCTGATGTTGCGCTGGGTCATCTTCTCGGCGGCCCTCGTCATCACTTTTATAACCTCTCTTCTTTACTGTCGGAGCGGTCGCCCGCCTGACGGAATGGGGTTGCGAGACCGGCCAAAATAAACTTTGTCCGCCCCTTGCCAGAGGTCTTTTCGGCGATTATTCTATGCGTTTTTTCGCGGCCCAAGTGAGTCAGAGCCGGGGCCACGGAACGACGCGCGCGACGCTTCGCGCGCAGCGACGTGACGACCATGAACGACCTGAGCAGCCTGTTCGAGCCAGCAAACCGCGCTTCCTCGGAAGCATCGAAAAGCCCCTCGCCGATACGCTGGGGCGCCCCCACCGCGGCCGAGCGCGGGCCGGTGATCGCCACCAGCGACCCGGTGCGCAACGCCATCGGCACCCATGCGGGCGGCTACGCGGTCTACCGCGCGCTCGCGATCGCCTCGAGCGCGCTGCCATCCAACCATCGGCCCGACCTCACCGACACGGCGCCGGCCGACCTCATCGGCCCGCATCCGCAATGGCTGGGGGATACCAAGATCGTGTCGCTCGATCCCTGGGGCCATCTGGTCAGTGAGGCGTTCCGCGCCGAGCTCGCGCGCGGCCTCGACATTCGCCCTACCATCGCGGTCACGCGCGCCCATATCGACATGCCGGAGATCCGCGCCGCCATCGCGGCCGGCCGCATCCGCCCGGACGGCGACATCGTGTCGGCGAGCGGCCAAGTGCGGGTCATGAAGGCGGCAATCGACCCGGTGTGGTACCTGCCCGGCGTCGCCCGCCGCTTCGGCATCACCGAATCGCACCTGCGCGAAAGCCTGCACGAGCATACCGGCGGCATGTATCCCGAGCTGGTATCGCGTCCCGACCTCAAGGTATTCCTGCCGCCGATCGGCGGCTCGACGATCTATTGCTTCGGCGATCCGGCCAAGCTCGGCGACCGCAAGACGCCGCTCGCCTGCCGGGTGCACGACGAATGCAACGGCTCCGACGTGTTCGGTTCCGACATCTGCACCTGCCGGCCCTATCTGGCGCATGGCGTCGAGCTCTGCATCGAGATGGCGCAGGCCGGCGGCACCGGGCTCATCGTCTATAATCGCAAGGAAGGCCGCGCGCTCGGCGAGGTCACGAAATTCCTGGTCTACAATGCGCGCAAGCGCCACGTCGGCGGCGACCGGGCGGCGTCCTATTTCGCTTCGACAGAAGGCGTGGCGGGCGTACGCGATATGCGCTTTCAGGAGCTGATGCCCGACACGCTGCACTGGCTCGGCATCACCCATATCGACCGCTTCGCCTCCATGAGCGACATGAAGATCAACGCGGTACGCGACCAGGGCATCACGATCGGGGAGACCATTGCGTTGCCGGAAGAGCTGGTTCCCGCCGACGCCCGCGTCGAGATCGAGGCCAAGGTGGCGGCCGGCTATCTCGGCGGCGAGGCCTTCCGCACGGACGCGCCGTCGACCGGCCGGACGCTGGTCGAATGAGCTCTGTCGCGGCTGGGCCGGACGATCCGGCCGCGCCGCCCGAGTTGCTCGCCTTGCGGACCGCGCAGGCCGTGCGCGCGCGGTGCGGGACCGTGCACCGATGGGTTGCCGAAGGGCACTCGCCGCATTTCACCCTGGATGAAGACAAGCTCGATGCGGCGGCGGCGCTCGTCGCCGACGCCACGCGGTCATCCTATCCCGACCTCGCCATTCCCCATCACAGCCGCTGGCGGCATTTCTCTGCAGGCGAGCTCGACCGCTGGGCTGCCCTGCCGCTCGCGGGCGCGGACACGATCGAAAAAGCGCGCGCCGCCGTCGATCTCACCTTTGTCAGCGTGCTGCTCGACGCCGGCGCCGGCGCGGCCTGGCAATATCGCGACAAGGAGACGGGGCTGGCCTTCATCCGCTCGGAAGGCCTCGCGGTGGCGAGCTTCGACATGTTCCGCGCCGGACTGTTCTCGTCCACCTCGTCGCTTCCACTGCGGGTCGACAGCGCGGCGCTGGTCCGGCTCGACCTGGCGACGCTCGCCGCCGGCATGCAGGCCTCCGACCACAATCCGCTGGTCGGGCTGCCGCATCGCCTGACGCTGTTGCGCCGCTTCGGCGAGGCGCTGGCGCAGCGGCCCGATCTGTTCGGCGCGGCGCGGCGGCCGGGACACCTGGTGGACGCGATACTGGCAAGGTCGCCGGCGGGCGCGATCGCGGCCGCCGACATCCTGGGGCTGGTGCTCGACGGGCTGTCGACGATCTGGCCGTCCGGCCTGGTGGTCGAGGGCGTCGCCCTCGGCGACGCGGGGCGCCATCGCGCGATCCGCACGCAGGACCGCTCGGACGGGCTCGTGCCCTTCCACAAACTCTCGCAGTGGCTCACCTATTCGCTGATCGAGCCGATCGAGCAGGCCGGCGTGACGGTCGTCGATATCGACGGCCTCACAGGTTTGCCCGAATATCGCAATGGCGGCCTGCTGGTCGATACCGGCGTGATCTCGCCGCGCGTGCCGCTCGATCCCGCGCGCCGGCACGAGGTCGCGTCGGAATTCATCGTCGAGTGGCGCGCGCTCACCGTCGCCCTGATGGACCGCCTGCGCGAGGCCACGCGCCGGCGGCTCGGTGTCGCGTCGCTCTCCCTGTCGCAATTGCTGCAAGGCGGCACCTGGAGCGCGGGCCGCGCCATCGCGGCACAACTGCGCCCGCCCGACGGCCCGCCGCCGATTGCCGTGCAGGCGGACGGGACGGTGTTCTGAGTCGCGGGGGCTGCTATTCTCCGTCGTCATCGTCTCTCTCCATCGTCATCGTCCGCGCAAGCGGGCGATCCAGCAAGCACAGAGATCTGGAATGGGCGTAGCGTTGCCATTGCATCGTCACGGAATACTGGATTGCCCGCTTTCGCGGGCAATGACGATCGAGTGGTAAGCGATGCAGACTGAAACCTTTGCGCTGATCGTGGGCGGCGGTCCGGTCGGGTTGTCGGCGGCGATCGAGCTCACCTGGCGCGGCGTGCCGTGCGTGCTGGTGACCGAGAACCTGACGACAGCCCAGCATCCGAAATGCAACAACACCAATGCGCGCTCGATGGAGCATTTCCGCCGGCTCGGCATTGCGGGCGAATTGCGTTCCGAAGGGCTACCGCCCGGTCTGGCGCGGGCGAGCGCCTATGTGACGCGCTTCTGCGGCCATGAATTCGGCCGCCAGCCCCGCCCCTACTCGGACTGGCCGACCCCCGAGCTTCCCAACACCGTGTCGCAGATCGTGCTCGAGCGCGCGCTCAAGCGCTGCGCCGAGCGCGCGCCGGGCGCCGACATTCATTTCGGCTGGCGGATGCAATCATTCGTGCAATGCCCCGACGGGGTTACGGCCGCAGTCGAGAACGTCACCACCGGCGAGCGGCGCGAGATCCGCGCGCGCTACCTGCTTGGCATCGACGGCGCCGGCAGCGCGGTGCGTAAGGCGCTCGGCTTCGGCATGGTCGGCGACGACGGCACCACGCACCGCGCCTTCATGGGCGGCACCATGCTGTCCAGCTACATCCGCGCCCCGACCCTGATGGCGGCGAGCAGCCGGCCGCCCACCCATATGACCTGGATCATCAATCCCGACATGCGGGCGATGATGTATTCGCAGGACGGGCGCGAGACCTGGGTCGTCCACTACCAGGTGCCCAAGGGCGCCGACTGGCGCGCGGTCGACGCCAAGGCGACGATTCGGACCATGCTGGGCGCCGACGTGCCGTTCGACATCATCTCGGGCGGCCCCTGGACCGGGGGACTCGCGCTGGTGGCGGAGCATTACCAGGCGGGCCCGGTTTTTCTTGCCGGCGATGCGGCGCATCTGTTCACACCGCTGGGCGGGCTCGGGATGAACACCGGCATCGGCGACGTGATGAATCTGTGCTGGAAGATCGCGGCCGATCACCAGGGCTGGGCCGGGCCTCGCCTCGTGGACAGCTACGAAACCGAGCGGCGGCCCTTCGGGCTGCGCAACTCGCAGCTCGGCGTCCAATGCACCAAGGTGATGGACGGCTGGGTGGTGCCGCCCGATTTCGAGGCCGAGGGCACCGAGGCGCAGGCGGCGCGGGAAAAATTCGGCATCCGCATCATGGAGGAGGACCGCGCGCAGTATCTCACGGTCGGGCTGCAGCTCGGCGAACGCTACGAAGGCTCGCCGATCGTGTGGCCTGACGGCACGCCCGCGCCGCCCGATCGTTGGGACAGCTACACGCCGCTCGACCGCCCGGGCGCGCGCGCCCCGCATTACTGGCTCGCCAAGACGCACGCCTTGTTCGACGAATTCGGGCCGGGATTCACGCTGATCGATTTCGGCAACCCGGAGGGCGCCGCCGCGATCGCGGATGCGGCGCGAGCGCGCGGCGTGCCGTTGAAGACTGTGCGGCCCGCCCGGCCCGAAGGCGATCTTTACCGCACCAGGCTGGTGCTGGTGCGCCCCGACCAGCATATCGCATGGCATGGCGATACGGCGGAGGATGCGGAGGCGGTGATCGATCGGGTGCGCGGGGCGTGAGCAGGCGAGCTCAGCGCCACCTCTCCCCGCTTGCGGCGAGAGGTCGGGTTCCGAGCGTAGCAAGGAAATCGGGTGGGGGGCGTCTCCGCGAGTCTGAGCTTTACTGATGCGCCCCCTTACCCCGACCCTCTCCCCGCACGCGGGGAGAGGGCGCGCGGGCGCCGTGCGCGCCCCCCTCACCTCCCCAATATCGTTTCCGCCATGGCGCGCGGGTCGCGGTTGGGCCAGCTGCCGACGTCGACGGCGTGGAAGAATTCCTCGAGATGCCGGTTGAAGGCGGCGGGCTCCTCCAGGTTGATCGCATGGCCGCTGTTCGGCATCACCACTAGGCCGGCGGTCGGAATGGTGCGCTTCATCAACAGCCCAGGCTCGAGGCAGGGAAAATCCTCGTCCCCGGTCATGATCAGGGTCGGGGCCGTGATGGTCTTCATCTTGTCGGTGAGGTCGTAGAGCGACGGCCGGCGGTTCTGCACGCCGCGCTGGGTGAGCGCCGACCCTAGCGTCGAGTGCCCTTTGAGCATTTCAGCGAATTCCTGCCAGCCGCGCGGATCCTTGTTCTGCATCTGCACGCGCGAGGGGCCGAGCGCGTAGCCCTCGGCCGCCTTGGCCATGCCGAGATCCTCGATGCGCTTGGCGGTCGCCGCGGTCTCTTCCAGGAACTGCTGCCGCTTGGCCGGCTCCGCCCCGTAGCCGCAGCCCGCCACCACCAGCGAGCGCGCACGCTCCGGATATGTGAATCCGAAATGCACCGTGGCGAAGCCGCCCATCGACAGCCCGACGATATGCGCCCTGTCGATCTTCAGCGCATCGAGCACGCAACGGATGTCGTCGCGCGCGCGGTCCTGCGAGTAGCGCTCGACCGTCTCCGGCACGTCCGACGGCGGATAGCCGCGCGCATTATAGGCGATGCAACGGTAGCGCCGCCCGAAATAGCGCAGCTGCGGTTCGTAGGAGCGATAGTCTCCGGCGAATTCGTGCACCCAGACGATCGGAATGCCGGACCCGACCTCCTCGTAATAGAGCTTGATCCCGTCGTCGGTCGCGAGGTGCGGCATGCGGGTCTCCGTGCGGGGAAAAAATTCGCGCTCAGTTGATCTTGATGCCGGCCTTGTCGACGAGGTCCTTCCACATCGGCACCTCGCGCGCGATGCGCGCCGCCAGCGC
>DATBBS010000039.1:0-3715 GCA_036270895.1 Xanthobacteraceae bacterium | reverse complement strand
ACTCCTTGTCGGCGAGCTCGGCGCCGGGATTGACCCAGGAGATCACGAACACCGTCTGGCCCTGGTCGACGCACCACTTGATGAACGAGTTCTTCGGCTTGAGGTCGAGGATGTAGAACTTGTTGATCCAGGGCGGAACGACGAGCAGCGGCCGGCGCTGCACCGTGCGGGTCGACGGTGTGTATTGGATCAGCTGCATCAGCTCGTTCTGGAAGACGACCTTGCCGGACGTGTTGGCGATGTTCTTGCCGAACTCGAATGCTGCGAGGTCACTCATCTTCAGGCTCAACCGGCCGCCACCGCGGTCGAGGTCTTCGACCAGGTTGCGCAGCCCCTTGATCAGATTCTCGCCGCGGCTCTTGAACGCCGCATCGAGCACCGCCGGGTTTGTGGCGGCAAAATTGGTCGGCGCCAGCGCATTGACGAACTGGCGGGTGTAGAACCGCGTCTGGTGGTGGACGTGGGGATCGACGCCCTTGACGCCGCCTACGGCGGATTGCAGGCAGCGCGACCCCAGCAGGTAGGACTGCTTGATGAAGTCGAACAGGGGATTCTCGCTCCAGGCTTCGTTCTTGAAGCGCTTGTCCTGCGGGCCGGGCGCGATGACCGGTTCCGCCGGAATCTCGAACAGCGCGCGGGCCGCCGTCCGCTGCCACAACAAGGCCAGATCGGTCCACAAGGCCAGTTGCTCGCGAATGAACGGGCCGGGATCCCGGGCGGCGCACTGGGCGAATTCCTGAAATGTTGCCACAACGGTGCGCGAATCGATCACCTGATAGCCGTCGTCGGTCTTGAGCCGCTCGGCATTGCGCCGAAGCAGCTCGTTGCTGCGCTTGGCGATGTCCGCCAGGGCGTCGATCGCGGTCGCGCTCAGCAGCGGCTGCGTCGTCGCGCCACCATTCGTCTGCGGGGCCGCGCCGTCGGCAATCCGCGTGCTCGTGCTGATGTCAGCCTTGATGGCCTTGGTCATGGCGTCCTCGTCCCTGTCGCGTCGTTTCGCCTGCGCATTGGGCTGGCGCGGCCGGACGCGCTTGGCGCAAGGCAATTGACAATGACGCTTGATCGACTTCTAGCGAGGTGAAAGTGAGCATCAATTGACGTGCATCAATGCCGCGGGTTCTCCCGCTGCCGGCTACCGTTGATCTGGATCAATGACAGCCGGCTGCGCGCATGTCTTGCGGGCCGCCGCCACGGCGGCCTGACGAGCGCATTTCGGGCCGCGGCGCGGTCGCACGGGCCCGGGCGCCGACGCGAAGGCGGGCGCGTGATGGTCGTGCGCGCCCGGCCGGTGTGACAGCACCAGCCCCGATCGGCGATCGGGCGCATCCAGCGAGGCGCGTGCCGTAAGGCCGAGGGTTGCCGCGGGCGGCATCTGAGCCTATTTGAGGGTTGAGAGACCAGCATGACTCCGACCATCCCAGACGATATCGCGGGCTCCCCGCGCTTGGGGTCGCGCCCGGTCGCGCTCGCCTTGGGGGCTGGCGCGGGGCTGGTGGCGGCCGGCACGGCCGCGCTCTGGGGTTATTACGGAACCGCCGTGTTCTACGAGACGATCGTCGCGGGCATCAACGCATGTTTCTGACTCGGGTGGCGCACAGCTTGACGGGACCCGGCGCATGACCGCGCAAGCGACGCGGCTGTGGCTGGTGCTCGGCGCTTTCCTGGCGGGCCTCGGGCTGTGCTTCGGCGCCATCATGTTGATCGCCGGGCCGCGCGCCTCGACGCCGGTCTTTCAGGCCGCCCAGGTCGGCGGGCCCTTTCGCCTGCTGGACCAGGACGGCAAACCGATCACCGATCAGGACCTGAAGGGAAAGCCCTTCCTGGTCTTTTTCGGCTTCACCCGCTGCCCGGACGTCTGCCCCACCACCTTGTTCGACGTCTCCGAGGTGATGCGCAGCCTGGGGCCCGACGCCGACCGCACCGCCGCCCTGTTCGTGACCGTCGATCCCGAGCGCGATACCGCGGCCACGCTCAAGGATTATCTGGCGAGCTTCGACCCGCATGTGCACGGCCTCACCGGCGATCCCGCGGCGCTCGCGGCCGTCGCCAAGGCCTATCGGGTCTATTACAAGAAGGTGCCGCTCGATGGCGGCGACTACACCATGGACCATACGGCCATCGTCTATCTGATGGACAAGGAGGGCCATTTCGTCTCGCCCTTCAGCCTGAGGCGCAAGCCCGAGGTCGCGGCGGCCGAGCTGCGCAAGTATCTTTGAGTATATGCTTTTGAGGTGGCCCGGGGGGGCGTCGAGCCGTAGCATGAGCGCCGTGATTCCGTGGGGGGATCGTGAAAATGCTGCAGAAGCAGGCTCAGAAGATCGACAAGGTCATCGGTCGCAATGTCCGCATCCACCGGCTTGCCAAGAAGATGTCGCAGACCGAGCTCGGTGAAAAGCTCGGGGTGAGCTTCCAGCAGGTGCAGAAATACGAAAACGGCACCAACCGGGTGGGAAGCGGGCGGCTGTTTCAGATCGCCGCGATCCTCGGCCTCCACGTCAGCACCTTTTTCAAGGGGGGCGAAGGCCGCGAGGGGGGACACGACACCGGACTGCTCGACCTGCTCGCCGAGCCCCAATCGGTGCGTCTCATCCGCGCCTTCTCCAAGATCACCGACACCACGGTCCGGCGCTCGCTCGTCCAGCTGGCGGAGAAATTCGCGAAATCGCCGTAGAGGCGGCCGCGAACCACGCTCATCGTCATGCCCGCGCTTGTCGCGGGCATCCACGTCTTGATGCATCAGCAAGACCAAGGCGTGGATGGCCGGGACAAGCCCGGCCATGACGGAAACGTCAGTGCAGACGCCTCAATGGGCCTTGACGAGCGAATCGCCGACCGCTTCCGCCAGCGACTTGCGCGCCAGGACCAGGCATTGCGCCGACATCGGATCGATCCTGCCGATTTCCGCGATCAGATAGTCGATCATGGCGAGCATCGCGAGAATATCGCGCTCGGGAATTCGCTCGTCCTGGGTTTCGGCGAGAAGAGAATTGTCCATGGCGTTCACCGATCCTGCATGTTGGCGGTCGTGTCCAGCGGCGTTGGGGCCGCGGGGCCGATCCGATGCGGCTGCGGCACCGACATCGCGAAGAACCTGCCCGCGTCCGCACCCAGGCAGTCCGTGATCTTGGTTTCGACGCGGCCGTCGTGCGGGCCGCCAGACGCTCCGATGCTGGTCATGAGCTCCAACCGCGCGGTGCGAAGCAGAAGAACGAACAACGGAAGCCGCAGCTCGGCTCCCTCGATGATGGCATAATCTAGCATCGTCTCGAGCGCGCGAATGGTGGTTTCGTCGCCGTCGTGGCCCGGCGCCTTGATTCGCTTTCCCAATGCAGCCCCCTTGGGTTGGCGGCGCCGGCCCCTCGGGCCGGCACGCCGCCGCGTGTCTGGTCGAATTTCCTGCCGCAAACCGGCGTCCATCCGGGACGAGGCCGTGACAGGCATGTTGGCCGGAAAAACTGCTCCTCTGGTGTCGCCCGCGCCGGCCGGTCAGGCGGCTTCCTGCGCCCGCTGCCGCGTCCACACCACCGGAAAGTCCGGACCGCTCAGCGGATCGCCGTCGTTGAGCCGCTGGGTGTGATGAAGCTGCTTGGGGGCCCATGGCCGGGTCTCGAAGCGGATGTCGTCGCCGCAATAGCGCAGCGAGGCCGCGCGGCGAACCTGGTAGCGGCTGTGGTTGCCGCCCGCCCCATGGATGGTGCGGTAGTGGTGAACGATC
>DATBBS010000038.1:0-3212 GCA_036270895.1 Xanthobacteraceae bacterium | reverse complement strand
GGACCAGCTCTTCGAACGTGATGCCCGCATACGCCGCGAGTTCGGGCACAAGCGACGTCTCGGTCATTCCGGGCTGGGTGTTGACCTCAAGGCAAACCACTCCTTGTGTCCCCTCCATGCGATCGTCGTAGCGGAAGTCCGCACGGCTCACGCCCCGGCACCCGAGCGCGCGATGCGCCAGGAGAGCCAGTCTTCGGACCTGTTGGTAAACATTTGGTTTAAGAGGTGCCGGCAGGAGGTGTTTTGATCCTCCCGGTGCATATTTCGCCTGGTAGTCGTAGAACTGCACCGCCGGCACGATTTCGATGACGTCGAGGACCTTGTCGCCCATCACCGCGCAGGTCAGTTCCTTGCCGGCCACGTAGCGCTCGACCAGGACCTCGTCGCCGAAGGTCCAGTCGGGCCGGTTGAGCTCCTGCGGCGGGTGGCTGTGAGCCTCGGTGACGATGAAAACCCCCACGCTCGAGCCTTCGGCGATCGGCTTGATCACATAGGGCCGCTCCAGCGCGTGGGCCTTGGCGGCCTCGAATCGGCTCACCACCCGGCCCTCGGGGACCGGCACCCCGGCGTCCCGCATCACCACCTTGGCGCGGTCCTTCTGCATGGCGAGCGCGGAGGCGAGCACGCCCGAATGGCTGTAGGGAATGGCCAGGATCTCGAGCAGGCCCTGGATGGCGCCGTCCTCGCCCGGCCGGCCGTGCAGAAGATTGAGGGCGACGTCGGGCTTTGCGGCAACCAGCGCGGCCGCCACGTCGCGGTCGACGTCGATGCGCGTCACCCGCAGGCCCTGGCGCTCGAGCGCGTCCGCGCAGGACTTGCCGGAGCGCAGCGAGACCTCGCGCTCCGCCGACCAGCCGCCCATCAGCACCGCGACGTGTTTGGTCATTGTACTACCTCACCCCGAATTCGGTGCATCCCTCCCCCGCTTGCGGGGGAGGGGCGCGCATGCATTTTCGGCAACCAATCACGACGCCACGCCGATCCGCTTGATCTCCCATTCCAGCTCGACGCCGGAATTTTCCTTCACGCGCGCCCGCACGGCTTCGCCCAATGTCTCGATATCCGCCGCGCTGGCGCCTCCGCGATTGATCAGGAAATTGCAGTGCATTTCCGACACCTGGGCGTCGCCCACCACAAGGCCGCGGCAGCCGGCGGCGTCGATCAATTGCCAAGCCTTGTGGCCGGGCGGATTCTTGAAGGTCGAGCCGCCGGTGCGGCTTTTGATCGGCTGCGTGGCCTCGCGCGAGCCGGTGATCTTGTCCATCTCGGCGGCAATCTGCGCGCGATCGCCGGGCCGGCCCTGGAACAGCGCCTGGGTGAAGATCAGGTCCTCGGGCGCGCCGCAATGGCGGTAGCTGTAGTGCATGTCGGCGTTGCGCCACACCGCCATATTCCCCTTGCGGTCGACCGCGCGCGCTTCGATCAGCACGTCCTTGGTCTCGCCCCCATAGGCGCCGCCATTCATGCGCAATGCGCCGCCGATCGCGCCCGGAATGCCGCGCAGGAAGGCGAGGCCCGCGATGCCGGCCTCCTGCGCGACGCGGGCGACCTTCACGTCCGGCACCGCCGCGCCGGCGCGCACCCTCTGCTCGCCCTCGATCGCGGTGTCGCCGAAGCCACGTCCGAGCCGGATCACCACCCCCGGCACGCCGCCGTCGCGCACGATCAGGTTCGAGCCGAGACCCACCACGGTGACGGGAATCTCACTGGCGAGATGCGCCAGGAAATAGCCGAGGTCGTCCTCGTGCTCCGGCATGAACAGCACCTGGGCAGGCCCGCCGACCCGAAACCAGGTCAGCTCGGCGAGCGACTGGTTGGGCAGCAGGCGGCCGCGCAAGTCCGGCAGGTCGGCCTTGAGCGCGGCGGTGATGTCGGGAAACGTCATGGGGCCGTCACTTGCCCGAGCCGGCCAATTCCGCCGGCAGCGCATAGGCCCATTGGGTGATCGACCCGGCGCCGAGGCACACCACGTAGTCGCCGGGCCGGACGAGCCTGCGCACCATGCCGGCGAGATCGGGAGCACCGTCGAGGGCGAGCACGTGGCGATGGCCGCGCGCCCGCAGGCCGGCGATCAGGCTGTCGCGGTCGGCGCCCGGGATCGGCTGCTCGCCCGCCGGATAGACGGGCGCCACGATCACCGTGTCGGCGTCGTTGAAGCAGGCGCAGAAAGGCTCGAACAAGGCGTGCAGCCGGGTGTAGCGATGCGGCTGCATCACCGCGATCACCTGGCCTTTGGTCGACTCGCGGGCGGCCTTGAGGACCGCCGCGATCTCGACCGGGTGGTGGCCGTAGTCGTCGATCACCGTGACGCCGTTCCACTCGCCGGTCTTGGTGAAGCGCCGCTTGACGCCGCCGAAAGCGGCGAGCGCGCTGCGGATCAGGGCGTCGGAGACGCCGAGCTCGCGCGCCACCGCGATCGCGGCGGTGGCGTTCAGCGCATTGTGGCGGCCCGGCATCGGCAGGCTCAGCCCCGCGATCGCGTGGACGTCGGTCCCGGCGCGATCGCGGAAGACGACGGAAAAGCGCGAGCGGCCGTCCACGTGATCGAGGCCGTCCAGGCGCACGTCCGCCTGGGGATTCTCCCCATAGGTGATGATGCGCCGGTCCTCGATGCGGCCGACCAGCTCCTGCACCACCGGATGATCGGTGCACATCACTGCGAAGCCGTAGAACGGCACGTTCTCGACGAAATCCTGAAAGGCGCTCTGCACCGCCTCGAAGGTCTTGAAGTGATCGAGATGCTCGGGATCCACGTTGGTGACGATCGCGATGTCGGCGGGCAGCTTCAGGAAGGTGCCGTCGGATTCGTCCGCCTCGACCACCATCCAGTCGCCGCCGCCGAGCCGCGCATTGGTGCCATAGGCGTTGATGATGCCGCCGTTGATGACGGTGGGATCGAGATGCCCGGCTTCCAGCAGCGTCGCGACCAGCGACGTGGTCGTGGTCTTGCCGTGGGTGCCGGCGATCGCCACGCAGCTCTTGAGCCGCATCAGCTCGGCCAGCATCTCGGCCCGGCGCACGACCGGCAGGCGCTGCGCGCGCGCCGCCACCAGCTCGGGATTGTCGCGCTTGATCGCGGAGGACACCACCAGCACGTCGGCGCCGTCGACATTCTCCGCCTTGTGGCCGATCGCGACCGTGATGCCCTTGTCGCGCAGCCGCTTCACGTTGGCGCTGTCGGCGACGTCGGACCCTTTGACCGTATAGCCGAG
>DATBBS010000037.1:0-3978 GCA_036270895.1 Xanthobacteraceae bacterium | reverse complement strand
GCCGGTGCTGATGATCGCGCTCGCCTCGCCGCTGCTCGTTCGGGTCGTGCGGCTCGCCAAGTCGCAAAACATCACCTCGATCGCCGATTTCATCGCGGCGCGTTACGGCAAGCACCAGGGCGTGGCGGCGCTGGTCGCCTTGATCGCGATCGTCGGCACCATTCCCTCTATCGCGCTCCAGCTCAAAGCGGTGTCGAGCTCGCTCGCCACCATCCTGGGCCCGCTCGCCACCGGCCCGGACGTCATCCAGCCGGTCTTCGGCGATATCGCGTTGCTGGTCGCGCTCGCGATGGCGTCCTTCGCTATGCTGTTCGGCACGCGCCATATCGACGCGACGGAGCACCAGCACGGACTGATCCTGGCGATCGCGGCGGAATCGCTCATCAAGCTGGTCGCGTTCCTGGCGGTCGGCATCTTCGTGACCTTCGTGATGTTCGACGGGCCGGCGGCGCTCTTCGCCAAGGCCATGGAACATCCCCAGGCCGGCTCCATCCTGGCGAGCGCGCCGCACTTCGGGACCTTCGCGGTGATGACGTTGCTGTCGCTGTTCGCCATCCTGCTGCTTCCGCGCCAGTTCCACGTCGCCGTGGTCGAAAACAACAATGAAGACGAGATCAGGCGCGCCGCCTGGCTGTTTCCGCTCTATCTCGTGCTGATCAACCTGTTCGTGATCCCGATCGCGATCGCCGGCCTGTTGACCTTCGCGCCCGACAAGGTCGACGGCGACATGTATGTCCTGGCGCTGCCGCTCGTCGCCGGTTCCGACGTCCTGGCGATCGTCGCCTTCGTGGGCGGTCTCTCGGCCGGCACCGCGATGGTGATCGTCGAATCGGTCGCGCTCGCCATCATGGTGTCGAACGACATCGTGATGCCGATGGTGCTCAAGCGCCGCGAGGCCTATGTCACGGGCCCCGCCGACATCGGAACGCTGCTGCTCGCCGTGCGCCGGCTCGCCATCTTCGCGATCCTGCTGCTCGCCTATCTGTATTACCGCCTGGCCGGCGAGGCCCAGCTCGCCTCGATCGGCCTCTTGTCCTTTGCGGCCGTGGCCCAGCTCGCTCCCGCCTTTTTCGGCGGCCTGATCTGGCGGCGCGCCACCGCGCGCGGTGCGATCGCCGGCATGTCGGCCGGCATCCTGGCCTGGGCCTACACGCTGCTGCTGCCGAGCTTCGCCGACGCCGGCCTGGTCGATCCCGGCATCCTGGCGCACGGCCCATTCGGGCTCGCGATGCTGCGGCCGCAGTCGGTGCTCGGCCTCGACCTTCCCCCGCTCGTTCATGGGGTGCTGTGGAGCCTGTCGCTCAACGTCGTCGCCTATATGGCGTTCTCGCTCGCGCGCGCGCCGGCCGCGATCGAACGCCTGCAAGCCGATCTTTTCGTGCCCCCCGATCTCGCCCCCATGGCGCCGAGCTTTTTGCTGCGGCGCTCGTCGGTGACGGTCGCGGAGGTGACCACGACGGTTGCGCGTTATCTCGGCGAGGAACGCACCCATGCCTCGCTCGACAGTTTCGCGGCGACGAGGCGCATCAGCCTCGCCCCCGAGGCGCCGGCGGATTTCCAGCTGCTGCGCCATGCCGAGCACCTGATCGCATCCGCGATCGGCGCCGCCTCCTCGCGCCTGGTGCTCTCCCTGTTGCTGCGCCGGAGCACCGTGTCCACCCAGGCGGCGCTCAAGCTGCTCGACGATGCGAGTGCGGCGCTCCACTACAACCGCGAGATCCTGCAGACCGCGCTCGATCACGTCCGTCAGGGCATCGCCGTGTTCGACAAGAACACGCACCTCGTGTGCTGGAACCGGCAGTTCGGCGACGTGCTCGACCTGCCGCACGAGCTGGTTCGCATCGGCATCGGGCTCGACGAGATCCTGAGCTTCAACGCCGAACGGGGCGCATTCGGACCCGGCGATGTCGAAACCCTCGTGGCGGAGCGGATCGCCGGCTATGTGGGGGGCGAGCCGTTCCTCGAGCGCTTTCCCGACCGCGGCCTCGTAATCGAGGTGCGGACGAACCGGATGCCGGGCGGCGGCATCGTCATGACCGTCACCGACATCACGCCCAGCGTCGAGGCGGCCGAGGCGCTGGAGCGGCGGGTGCACGAGCGCACCTATGAGCTCAAGCTGCTCAACGACGAGCTGGTGCGTGCCAAGGCGGCGGCCGACGAGGCCAACGTTTCCAAGACGCGCTTTCTCGCGGCGGCGAGCCACGACATCCTGCAGCCGCTCAACGCGGCGCGGCTTTACGTCACCAGCCTGGTCGAGCGCCAGAGCGGCGGCGAGGTGGCGCGGCTCACCGGCCATGTCGACGCCTCGCTCGAGGCAGTCGAGGAAATCATCGGCGCCCTGCTCGACATCTCCCGCCTCGACACCGGCTCGCTCAAGCCCGATATCGCGAGCTTTCGCATCGATGAACTGCTGCGCCAGCTCGAGGTCGAATTCACCCCGCTGGCGCGCGAGAAGGGGCTTCGGCTCGTCTTCGTCCCGTCCTCGCTGACCGTGCGCTCGGACCGCCGGCTCCTGCGCCGCCTGCTGCAGAACCTCGTCTCCAACGCGGTCAAATACACCAAAGCGGGTCGCGTGCTGGTGGGCTGCCGCCGCCGTGGCCGCCAGCTGCGCGTCGACGTCTACGACACCGGCATCGGCATTCCGAAATCGAAGCAGCGGATCGTGTTCACCGAATTCCATCGCCTCGAGCAGGGCGCCAAGGTGGCGCGCGGCCTTGGCCTCGGGCTCTCGATCGTCGAGCGCATCGGGCGCGTGCTCGACCACAAGGTCAGGCTCGATTCCGCCGTCGAGCGCGGCTCGCATTTTTCCGTCGAGGTTCCGCTCGCGCCGGCGGCGGCCAGGCCGCGCAACCGCAGCGAACCGAAAACGGTCGACATGCGCCGGCTCACCGGCATGGCGGTCCTGTGCATCGACAACGACCCGAAAATCCTCGACGGGATGAAGACCCTGCTGGGCGGCTGGGGCTGCCGGGTCATCACGGCGACCGATCTCGCGGCCGCCGCCCATGCGTTGCGCGACGAGACGTCGGCCCCCGCCGGCCTGCTGGTGGACTATCACCTCGACCAGGGCGACGGCATCGCGGTGATCGCGGATCTGCGCCGCCGCTACGGCGCCGGCATGCCCGCCATCCTGGTCACCGCGGACCGCACCGCAGCCGTGCGCGAGGCGGCGAATGCGCAGGACATCCAGGTTCTCAACAAGCCGATCAAGCCGGCGGCGCTGCGGGCCTTGCTCGCCCAATGGCGCATGCAGCGCGTGGCGGCCGCGGAATAAGCGGCCGTACGCTGGGCGCGGCTCGCAACCCCTACTGCAGCGGCGCCGCCTGCGGCCAGTTGCCGACCTCGATCTTGGCGGCGGCGATCACCGCCTGGGTGCGGCTCTCGACCCCCAGCTTCTGCAGGATGGCCGAAACATGCGCCTTGACGGTCGCCTCCGACACGCCCAGCTCGTAGGCGATCTGCTTGTTGAGCAGCCCTTCCGACAGCATCATCAGGACCCGCACCTGCTGGGGCGTCAGGGTCGCGAGGCGGGCGAGAAGCGCGGTCGTCTCGGCGTCCGCCACCGCGGTGAGGTCGACGTCGGGCGGCGTCCACACCCCGCCCTTGAGAACCCCCGCGATCGCGTCACGCATCGCCTCCACGCCGAGCGTCTTCGGGATGAAGCCCGACGCGCCGAAATCCATGCAGCGGCGGATGACCGCCGGCTCGTCATTGGCGGAGACGATCACCACCGGCACGCTCGGATACTGGGCGCGCAGATACATCAGACCGGAAAAGCCGCGGACGCCCGGCATGGCGAGATCGAGCAGGATGAGGTCGACATCGCTGGCGCGATCGAGGATGCCCGACACTTCGTCGAAGGTGCCCGCCTCGGCGATGCTTGGCCGCGCGAACAGCCCGCTCACCGCCTCGCGCAGCGCACCGCGGAAGAGCGGGTGATCATCGGCGATCACCAGACGAATTTGGGCGGCCTCACTC
>DATBBS010000036.1:0-9353 GCA_036270895.1 Xanthobacteraceae bacterium | reverse complement strand
CGCACGTTACCTGTGATTCGTGGTGCATGCGGTATAATCGAGCCTCCCGGCGGATCAAGCGTGCATGGCGATTATGGTCAATAGCGACCAAACAGTTTCATCTCCGACGATCCGTTGCCGGCAGATTGCGGATGCCGATCTGCGGGGAGTGGCCGAGCTTCTCAAGCGGGGATTTGGCGCCCGGCGAACTCTGCGGTTCTGGCAGCGCGCCCTGGCGCGCCTGACGGCGCGAGCGACGCCGCCCGACACGCCGCGCTACGGCTATGTGCTGGAAAGCGACGGCCGGCTGGTCGGCGCCATCCTGCTGATCTTCGCCGCGACGCCGGGGGATGGCGCTATCCGGGCGAATGTGTCGAGCTGGTATGTCGACCCCGCCTTCCGTGGCTATGCGCCGCTCCTGGTCTCGCAGGCGCTCAAACGCAAGGACGTGACCTATTTGAACATCTCGGCGGTGCGCCACACCTGGCCCATCCTGGACGCGCAGGGATACCATCGTTACAGCAACGGAATCTTCGTTACTCTGGCGGCGCTGCAACGCGCGGGCGCGGACCGCGCCCGGTTGCTGGCGGGCGCCGAGCGCCCGGACGCGCCGTTCGAGCCCTTCGAGCGGGACTTGCTGCGCGAGCACACCGCCTACGGATGCGTCAGCTTTTGGTGCGAGACAGCCGAGCGCGCTTTTCCTTTCGTGTTCCGGCCGCGCCGGGTGAAAGGCGTCATCCCCTGCGCCCAGTTGATCTATTGTCGTGACGTCGCCGACGTCGTGCGGTTCGCCGGGCAGATCGGACGATTCCTCGCCTTGCGCGGCAGGCCCTTCGTCGTCATCGACGCGAATGGGCCGATTGCCGGGCTGCCCGGCAGATATTTCGATGACACCATGCCGAAATATTATCGCGGACCGACGCGGCCGCGCCTGGGCGACCTTGCCGACACGGAAGCCGCCTTGTTCGGCGTGTAGGCCGCCCGCTCAGCTGTGCGCGTAGGCCCAATAAAGCTCGCGCGCCTTGCGGTAGAACGGACCCGGCTGCAGCGCGCGGTCGTCGATGCGACTCACGGGCGAGAGCTTGGAATAGTTGCCGGACGAGAAGATCTCGTCGGCGCCCTGAAAGTCCGCATAGGTGAGGCTCTTCTCGACGACCGGCACGCCGGCGTCGCGCAAGAGTGCGATCACGCGCTGGCGCGTGATGCCGTTGAGAAACGTTCCGTTCGGGGCCGGGGTCCACACGATCCCGTCGCGCCCCATGAAGATGTTGGCGGTGCCGAGTTCGGCGATATGGCCGAGCATGTCGCGCAGCAGGCAATTGTCGAAGCCGCGGTCGCGCGCCTCGATCAGAGCGCGCGCATTGTTGGGATAGAGACAGCCGGCCTTGGCGCCGACCGGCGCGCATTCCGCCGTCGGCCGCCGGAAGGGCGACAGCGTGATGGCGCTGCCCGCCGGTTTGGGCAGCGGCGCCTCATAGACGCACAGGCACCAGCGCGTGGAATCCGGATCATGGCGCACGCCGCCCGGGGCGCCGGTCTCGGCCCAGTACATCGGCCGGATATAGAGCTCGGCGTTGCGGTCGAAACGCTTCAGCCCGTCGGCGACGAGCTCCAGCCAGCCGTCGACCGGGACCAGCGGCTTGAGATGAAAATGCGCCGCCGACTCGTTGACCCGCGCGCAGTGCAGCGCGAGGTCGGGCGTCACCCCCTCGAAGGCGCGCGCGCCGTCGAACACCGACGATCCCAGCCACGCCGCGTGCGTGCGCGGACCCATGATGGACACGTTGCCCTCATGCCAGTCCCCGTCCAGGAAGGTCCAGGTCTTCGAGAAGGCGGCCATCGGGCGGATCCTCAGAGCGACAGCGCGTCGCGCGTGAGCGCCGGCCAGGTGTCGAGATCGAGACCGTGGGCCGCAAAGAGGGCCAGGGTGAGGCGGTCGATGCCGAAGGCGACGCAGCCCGTATGGGCGACGTCGCCGTTCTCGACCCGCAGGTCCCAGGTCTTGCCGAAGTGGTCGCGATGATAGTTGAAGCTCATGCAGGCGGTGGGCTGCTGCTCGGAGCGCACCGGAATGAGCAGCTCGAATTTCAGCGATTGCTCGACCTGGTTCATCGCCATCAGCTTGCCGGCACGTCCGAAGAACGGATCGCTGGCCGTCTCGGTCTTGTGCTGGAGGCCCAGGAGATCGGCGATCTCCGGCGCGCGCGCCATCCATTGCTGGCGAAACGCGACGACGTGATCGGGAGTGCCGATGCGGACGAATTCGCGCATGCGGAAGGTCTGGAATCGGTCGATCTGCTGCGAGGGCTCGTGACGAAAACAGTCGCTCGCGACGTCGAACAGCTGGCCGTCCGCGGGCACGCGGCCGCGCGCCGCCACCAGCGGATAAAGCGGATAGCAGGCGGCCGGGGTCAGCACGAGGTCGGTCGCGTCCAGCGAGCCGACCCAGTCGCCCTTCGCCTTGTCGCCCTCGACCGCGGAGCGGATCTCGGTTTCGTGGCCGTGAAGGCAGCAGACCGCGCCGAGCAGGTTGGGAAAGCTCTGCAGATAGCCCGACTTCTGGATGTTTGCTCGGCTCATCACTGGCGGAAATCGCAGGATCTCGATGTCGGGCTCGCGATGGCGCGAGATCAGGCTATTGAGGCCGTCGACGACGCGCTCGAACAAGCCAGTCCGCGCGAAAACGCCGTCGACGCCGCTCGGGCGAAACAGCGCCTCCGTCGTCAGCTTGAGCAGATCTCGAACAACATAATTCATCATAGGCTCCCGCCGTCTTCCGATCCCACGTGATGGGAAAACGCGCTAATCCGTGAGCAGCGCCGGCACCTCGACGAGCATCGCGGCATTCGCGACATTGCCGAGGATCCGGTCGTTGTTGATCATGACCGCCGACGACAGCGCATCGCGCAGATGGCGCGTGACGCTGAATTCGCCGTCATTGCGGTAACCCGCGAGCCCGCAGGCCTGCAGGGTGCTCGAGACGATCGCGATCGCGAGCTCGGACGCATTCACCTTCAAAAGATTCATCGTGGTCTGGAAGTCGAGCGAGTCGAGCCCTCCGTCCTCGGCCATGAGGGTCTCGTAGCGTCGCAGGCCCGACGTCACCGTGGCCCGCAGCACCCGCAAGGACGCGGTCGCGCGCGTCAGATGGGCGGCGCCCGGCGGCAGCTGCCCGCCCTGGCCGCGGGCGGCCTTGCGCGTGAACAGCCGCGCGCGCTCGACCGCGCTCGCCGCGATTCCAGCCCACACGGCGCTCCAGGCCAGATGGGCAACCGGCATCACGGTGTGGGCGTGGATCTTCTGATAGGGCTCCGGCAGCACCTGCTCGATCTTGCCGGCGGCCTCGAGCCGGAAGCCGGCGCTGCAGGTGCCGCGCATGCCGAGCGTGTCCCAGGCCGACAGATGCTCCAGGGAGTAATCCTGCTTGAGCAATGCGACCAGGATCTGATCGGTCGCGGGCGCGTCGGGCGCCCGGCGCGCGGTCGTGACGATGCCGTCGGCCTGCGCCCCGTAGGACATCACGGTGGCGCTTTTGCCGAGCGAAAAGCGCGCGCCCTGCTGCACCACGGCGCAGTCGCTCTTGCGCAGATCGCCGCCGCCCTGGCCCTCGGTCGTGGAGGAAGCGAGCAGAAGCTGCTCGTCGCACAGCCGCCGCAGCAACTGATTGTGCCACGCGCTGGCGCCGGCATGGCGGATGAGGCACGCCACCATGATCTGATGCATCGCATAGATCATCGCAACCGAGCCGCAGGCGCGGCCGAGCACGTAGCAGACATTGACCATCTCGGAGACGCTGGCGCCCTCGCCGCCGAGCTCGACTGGAACGAGGATTCCGAGCAAGCGCTGCGCCCGGATGGCCGACATCGCCTCGGCCGGAAATCGCGCCTCGGCGTCGACCGGGGCGGCATGGGTCGCGGCGACCGCCGCGGCCGCCTGGGCGCGCCGTTTGACGTCCTTGGCGAGCGGATAGACCTGGCTCGGCACGAGCGACGCGGCCGATCCGACGTTCGGCAGCGGCGCGCGGCGAATCCCGTCATGTGTCTCGACGACTGTCACGGCTTCCCCTGCGGTTTGGTCTCGCGTGAAATCGGCCGCGAGTCTTGGTTCAATACGCTTAAATCGCAGGAAATTTTAGGGACTTCGTGGAAAGCTACGCCGTCATTCGCCTGCGATGGTTACCCAAGCGGAACCACAACAACATTGTTAACGCTTAATCGACCGACCAGATGCCAGGATCCCAAGCGAATGTTATGGAATCGCCCGCCGGTTCATGGCGGGCTCGCGCGGTGAGAAATTTCGCCGGATTTTTAACCATGCGGGGTCGTCGGGGCGGTCTGCGGTGGCCGCGGTGCGGCCATCCTCGTCAAATGCGGGTGTCGTGATGACTGTCACTGAAATTTCGCCGCGGGAGCGCATCGCCGGGCTGGTGCGTCGGATTCTCGCCGAGCGCGCGATCGAGCGGCCTTTTTCGGCGGCGGACGATCTTCGCGAGATCGGGCTGACGTCGCTCGACATGGTCAATCTGGTGCTGGCGGTCGAGTCCGAGCTTGCGGTCAGCATTCCCGAGCGCGACATCACGCCGGCGAATTTCCGCTCGGTGTCCTCGATCGAGGCGCTGGTGACGGCACTGCGCACCTGAACTTTCGCCCCTACCGGACACGGCGCTTGCGCCCCTCCCCCGCAAGCGGGGGAGGGAGCGCGGGCGCAAGCGTGTGCGGCTGGCCAGCGCCGTTCCGTCATTGCGCCTTCACTGCGGCATCCGCGCCTTGACCGGATCCTTGACGTTCTCGACCTTCTCGAATTCGACATTGCGCAATTCGCCGCCGACCTTCTCGACCCGGCGGAAATAGACGGTCTGGATGATGTCGCGCGTCTGCGGATCGATCGAGATCGGCCCGCGCGGGCTTTCCCACGCCAGCCCCTTGGCGGCCGCGATCAGCGCGTCGCCGTCGGTCTTGCCGCCGGTCTTCTTGACGGCCTCGTAGATGACGTGCATGCCGTCATAGCCGCCGATCGCGAAGATATCGGGATTGCGCTTGTACGCGGCCTTGAAGGCGCCCACGAAGGCCTTGTTCAGTTTCGAATCATGGTTGTGATCGTAGTGATAGGCCGTGATCACGCCGAGCGCCGCATCGCCCATGCCTTGCAGCGCATTCTCCTCGGTGATCTCGCCCTGTCCGAGAATCTTGATCTTCTTGGCATCCATGCCGCGCTCGACCAGCGCCTTGGCGAGCGCCGCCGGCTGGGCGCCGCCCGGCACGAAGATGAAGAGCGCTTCCGGATCGGCGTCCTTGATGCGCTGAACGAAGGCGGAGAAATCAGGATTGGCGAGGGGAATGCGCAACGCGCCCACGATCTCGCCGCCCGCCGCCTTGAAGGCGCGCTGGAACGCACCCTCGGCGTCGTGTCCGGGCGCATAGTCCGACACCAGGGTGTAGACCTTGCGGGTTCCGCTCTTGTAGACCCAGGTGCCGAACGCTTCCTCGAGCTGCGGAATCGTCAGCGAGGTGCGCACGATGTAGGGCGACTTGGTGGTAATGATCGCGGTGGCGGCGTTCATCACCACCATGAATTTCTTCGCCTGCTCGGACACGTCGGCGACCGCGAGCGCCTCGGGCGTGATCACGAAACCAGCGAGGATGTCGACGTTGTCGTTCACGGTGAGCTCGCGCGCCATCCGCTTGGCGACGTCCGGCGAGCCGGAGTCGTCACGGCGGATGAACTCGATCTTACGGCCCGCGATCGTGTCGCCGTGCTGTTTGACGTAGAGCTTGATGGCGTCGTCCATCTGGGCGGACGCATCGGTGAACTGGCCCGTATAGGGCATGATGAGCCCGATCTTGAGCGGCTGCTGCGCGAGCGCCGGCGTTGCCGCCAGCAGCGTCGCGCAGATGACGTGGCGCGCCAAATGCGCCAGATGTGCCAGTCGCATGATGTCCTCCCGTCGAAGCCGCCGGTCATCGGCTTGGCCGACGCCGGGCTTGTTGTGGCGCGTCAGCGTAAGGACGCGCCGCCATTCGTCAAGCCGCCGGATCGCCTCACCTCTCCAGACATGCTATCCGGAAGGCGGACCATCCAAGCCAATCGCGATGCCGAAAAGAAAAACCAGCCGCAAACGCACCAGCCCGCCGGCGCGCGGACCGCTCGCCGGCATCCGCATCGTCGACATGTCGACGGTCCTCATGGGCCCCTATGCGACGCAGATCATGGCGGATTACGGCGCCGACGTCGTCAAGATCGAGCCGCCGGAGGGCGACATCATGCGGCACGGCGGCCCGATGCGAAATCCGCGCATGGGTCCGATGTATCTGCAGGCCAACCGCAACAAGCGCAGCGTCGTGGTCGACATCAAGACGGCCGGCGGCCGCGACGTGCTCCTGCGCCTGTGCGCGCGCGCCGACGTGTTTCTCTGCAATGTGCGGCCCGCCGCCATGCGGCGGCTCGGGCTCGGGCCCGACGAGATCCGCGCCGCCAATCCCCGGCTGGTCCATCTCAGCCTGATCGGCTACGGCCAGAGCGGACCCTATGCGGGCCGGCCCGCCTATGACGACCTGATCCAGGGCCTCGCCGCCATCCCTGCAACGCTGTGCCAGGCCGGCGGGGCCGAGCCGCGCTACGCGCCGTTGACCATGGCCGACCACATCGTCGGGCTCAACGCGGTGCATGTGGTGCTGGCGGCGCTCATGGAACGCGAGCGCTCCGGTCAGGGACAGGCCATCGAGCTGCCGATGTTCGAGACCCTGGCGCAGTTCGTGCTGTCGGATCACTTCGGCGGGCGCGCCTTCGAACCGCCGATCGGCAAGCCGGGCTACAGCCGACTGCTCGCGCGCGACCGCCGCCCCTATCGCACCAGCGACGGTCATATCTGCATCCTCGTCTATACCGACCGGCAGTGGGAGTCGTTCTTCCGCATCATCGGCAAGGCCGAGCAATTCCACACCGATCCGCGTTTCAAGGATCCGGCGGCGCGCTCCCGCCATTATGCGGAGGCCTATACGCTCCTCGCGGACGTCATGACCACGCGCACGACCGCCGAGTGGCTCGCCGCGCTGCAGGAGGGCGATATCCCGGCCGTGCCCATGCACGACCTCGACGCGCTGATCGACGATCCGCATCTCGCGGCGGTCGGGTTCTTCCACGAGATGGATCATCCGACCGAAGGCCGCATCAGGCTGGTCGGGATTCCCAGCCGCTGGAGCCGCTCGAAGCCCGCCATCACGCGCCACCCGCCCGGGCTCGGCGAGCATACGTCCGAGGTGCTGCGCGAGATCGGATTCGGGGCGCGCGATATCGCGCGGCTCACCGCCGGCGGCGCGGCCGCGTCGCCGCGGCGTGCCGGCCGCAAGCGGCCGATACGCAAATGAATTTAGCCTTCACCGAGACGCAGGAGCAGCTGCGAATAGCGGTCGGGCGGATCTGCGCGCGTTTCGACGACGATTACTGGCTGCAGCGCGACCGCGACGGCGGATTTCCGCACGACTTCCATCGCGCTTTCGCCCAGGCGGGATGGCTCGGCATCGCGATGCCGGAGCAATATGGCGGCGCCGGCCTCGGCATCATCGAAGCCGCCCTGATGATGCGCGCGGTCGCCGAATCCGGCGCCGGATTTTCCGGCGCCTCGGCGCTGCACATGAACATCTTCGGGCTGCATCCGGTCGTGGTCTTCGGCACCGACGAGCAGAAACGCCGCATGCTGCCGCCGCTGATCGCGGGCGACCACAAGGCCTGCTTTGCGGTGACCGAGCCCGATGCCGGGCTCGACACGCTCAACCTGAAGACCAGGGCGGTGCGCCGCGCCGACCATTACGCGGTCTCGGGGCAGAAAATCTGGATATCGACCGCCCAGGTGGCGAACAAGGTCCTGCTGCTCGCGCGCACCACGCCGGCCGAGGAGGTCGAGAAGCGCACCCACGGGCTCACGCTCTTCTATACCGATCTCGATCGCCGCCACGTCGAGGTGCGCGAGATCGACAAGATGGGCCGCAAGGCGGTCGATTCCAATCAGCTCTTCTTCGACGAGATGCCGGTGCCGCTGGAGAACCGCATCGGCGAGGAAGGCCGCGGCTTCGACTACATCCTGCACGGCATGAATCCGGAGCGCATCTTGGTGGGCGCCGAAGCGGTCGGCCTCGGGCGCGCGGCGCTCGCACGCGCGACCCGCTACGCCAAGGAGCGCGTGGTGTTCGGCCGCGCGATCGGCAAGAACCAGGCGATCCAGCACCCGCTCGCGCGCCACTGGATGGAGCTCGAGGCCGCGTGGCTGATGGTTGTCCGGGCGGCCGCGCTCTACGACGCCGGCGCGCCCTGCGGCGCGGAGGCCAATGCGGCAAAATATCTCGCCGCCGAGGCCGCGCTCGGCGCGTGCCAGACCGCGGTCACCACCCATGGGGGCATGGGCTATGCCCGCGAATATCACGTCGAGCGCTACCTGCGCGAAGCCATGATCGCGCGTCTCGCGCCGGTCACCGCCGAGATGATCTTGAATTTCATCGGCGAGAAGGTGCTGGGGCTACCTCGGTCGTATTGACCTTGCGTCGGCCTGTGGCCACCCACCCCGCTTAATGTTAGCCTTTCGACATTGCCGGACTTCCGCGCGCCGGGCGCGTTCGCGTCACCCGACCACGAATGAGGATCCCATGCTCGATCGCCGTCACGTCCTCGGAGGCGGCCTCGCCGCTTTCGGCTCGTTGTCCGTTGCCTCCCCGCGCGCCGTCTTCGCGCAAGCCAAGCCGCCCATCAAGATCCGCTACAACGAGGTGGTCCACTCCATCCTTTACGCGCCCGCCTATGTGGCGATGGCCAAGGGCTATTTCACGGAAGCCGGGCTCGACGTCGCGATGACCACCGCCAATGGCGGCGACAAGTCGATGGCGGCGCTGCTGTCCGACGGCGCCGACATCGCGCTGATCGGTCCGGAGACCGCGATCTATGTGCAGATCAGCGACTCGCCCACCAAGGCGCGGATTTTCTGCGGGCTCACCGCCACCGACGGCTTCATGCTGGTCGGGCGCGAAAAGGTCGACAAATTCGACTGGAAGATGCTCAAGGGAAAGGAAATCCTCGGCTTCCGGCCGGGCTCGACGCCGCTGCTCTTCCTCGAGGCCGCGCTGCGCCAGAACGGCCTCGATCCGCAGACCGACGTGAAGCTCTCCAACAATGTCGGCATCCCGGCGCGCGTCGGCTCCTGGCTCGCCGGCCAGAACCAATATGCCATCTTCATCGAGCCGGATGCTTCGCAGCTCGAGATCGACGGCAAGGCGCATTATCTCGCGTCGGTCGGCGAGACCGTCGGCTTCGCCGACTACACCGCCTTCATGGCGAGCGAGAAATACATCCGCGACAATCCGGCGACCGTGCAGAGCTGGACCAACGCG
>DATBBS010000035.1:0-6168 GCA_036270895.1 Xanthobacteraceae bacterium | reverse complement strand
CCAGGTCCCCCATTTGGCGTAGAGCTCGCGGAAGGCCTCGACCTTGTCGCCATAGCCGTACATCTGGATCAGCCAATGGCCGACCGTGTCATACAGATAGGCGCCGATCACATAACCGAGCACGCCGCCCGCGACCGACGTGAAGGTGCATACCGTCGCGTAGGTCCAGGCCTTGTCGGGCCGGGCGAGCGACATCGGGATCAACATGGTGTCGGGGGGAATCGGGAAAACCGAGCTTTCGACGAACGAGACGAGGCCCATCAGCCACAGCGCATACGGCTTGTAGGCGGCGGCGATGCACCAGTCATAAACGCTTCGAAGCATGGTGCGCCTGCTTAGCGGCCGCGCCTGCGAAAGTCCACCGCGCCGCACGGCGCTGCCCAAAGGAGATCATCCGCCGGCGCGCCAGGCCCGGGCGTGCGTCTGATTGGATTTTCGAGGAAACCCGCGTCCAGAGGTCGAGCCCGCGGCAGGCTTTGCGGAAAACGCCCTATCGGCGCTTGGCCAGGCGACGCATGGTCATCGCCGCGATCTTTGGCCGCATCCGGTCGTCCCCCTTGAGCAGCTTTTCGGCGATCCCGAACAGCCGCTCCCGCCGGTCCATTTCGTTCCAGACTTCCTTGGGGTCGATGCCGGAAGCCACCCAGAGGACCACGAGGTTGTAGAGGAGATCGGCGCTCTCGCGTACGACCGCGTCGTGATTGCCATGAAGCGCGTCGATCACGACCTCGAAGGCTTCCTCGCCGAGCTTCTTCGCCATCTTGGCGCGGCCGGCATGCAACAGACGGGACGTCCGCGAGGTCGCGGGGTCCTCGTGCTTGGCGGCCAGAACGGCCTCATGCAGGCGATCGATCGAATCAGCCATGCCGTCACCATAGCGCGCATTGGTTAATGCGAGAATCCATCGGCGCAAAAATCAGGCCATTGGTAAAGAACCCGGCAACGTCGCCGCTGCCGGGTTCAAAAAAGCGTGTCGATACCGCAATGACGGCGCCTCAACGCCAGTGGCGGTGGCCGTGCCAGCCCCCGCCGTAACCCGGCGCATAGGCATAAGGGGCGGGACCGTAGCCATAGGGGCCGCCGTCATAATAGTCGCGGTGGTGCTGCGCCGCCGCAATGGTGGCGATCGTGCCGGCGATCACCGCGAACGCGCCGAGCGCGGCCGCGCCGTCACCGCCGCGGCGGTAGCCGACGTCGGTCAGCAGCGGCGCCGCCTGCGCGCCCTGCGGTCCGTAGATCGGCGCCGCCGAGGCCGAGGTGAGGCTGAGGCTCGTGAGAGCGATCGACACCGCGGCTGCGGCGGCAATCGCGCGATTGATCCTGGTCGACATGGTCGAAACCCCTTTGGTGAGCGTGATGCTCGGTGAACCAAGTCTCAATCTAGGAAAGCGATCCCGCAAAATGAGCCCGGGGGAGATTATGTTTTCGCAATGTAGATCAACGGATGTTCAGGAAGGGCGCCGCGGCGGGAAATCAGTATGGTTAAAGGGCGGCGGCACGCTGCGGGCGTCCGTCATATTCCGCCGTCGGTCAGGCTCACTCTTCCTCGGCCAGCAGGCTCGCATTGCCGCCGGCCGCCGCGGTGTTGATCGTGACCACCTGCTCCAAGGCGAAGCGCCGCAGATAGTTCGGGCCTCCCGCCTTCGGGCCGGTGCCCGAAAGGCCGCTTCCGCCGAACGGCTGCGTCCCGACCACGGCGCCGATCATGTTGCGGTTGACGTAGACATTGCCGTGCGGCAAGCGCGACGCGATGCGCGCGACGGTGGCGTCGATGCGGGAGTGGATGCCCAGCGTGAGGCCGTAGCCGTTCGCCGCAATGTCGTCGAGCAAGGCGTCGAGCTCGCCGGCCTGGTAGCGCACGACGTGCAGGATGGGGCCGAACACCTCCTCCTTGAGGTCGCGCGCGCGATCGAGCGCCACGATGGTGGGCGGCACATAGGTGCCGGCATCGGGCAGCGGCCGGTCGTGATTCCAGCGGAAGCCGACGCGGCCCTGCGACTCCATCCGGGCGATCCAGCCATCGAGATGCCGCTTCGCCTCGGCATCGATCACCGGCCCGACATGGGTCGCGACCTCGCGCGGATCGCCGAGCGCGAGTTCGCGCGCCGCGCCGGCGATCATCTCGATCACGCGGTCGGCGACGTCGTCCTGGACGCAGAGCAGGCGCAAGGCCGAGCAGCGCTGGCCGGCGGAACGGAAGCTCGACGCCACCACGTCGTCGGTCAGCTGCTCGGGCAGCGCGGTGGCGTCGGCGATCATGGCGTTGATGCCGCCGGTCTCGGCGATCAGCGGCACGATCGCGGCCTCCCGGGCGGCGAGCGCCCGGTTGATCGCGCGCGCCACCTCGGTCGAACCCGTGAAGGCGACGCCGGCAGTCCGGCGGTCGGCGACCAGCAGCGCGCCCACGCGGCCGTCGCCCGGCACGAGATGGAGGGCGCCCGGCGGAATGCCGGCCGCATGCAGGAGACGCACCGCCGCGGCGGCGACCAGCGGGGTCTGCTCGGCGGGCTTGGCCACGACCGCATTGCCGGCCGCGAGCGCCGCCGCGACCTGGCCGATGAAGATGGCGAGCGGAAAATTCCACGGGCTGATGCACACGAAGACGCCGCGCCCGCGATAGCGCAGCTCGTTGGCCTCGCCGGTCGGCCCCGGCATCGGCTCGCCCGCCAAGCCGCGGCGCGCCTCGGCGGCGTAATAGCGGCAGAAGTCGGCGGCCTCGCGGATTTCCGCCACCGCATCGTCGAGGGTCTTGCCGCCTTCGGCCTGCAGCAGCGCGATCAGGCGGGCGCGATCGTGTTCGAGCGCGTCGCCGGCGCGCGCCAGCGCGGCCGCCCGCGCGTCGCGCGGCGTTGCGTCCCAGGACGGGAATCCGGCCTCGGCCGCCGCCATGGCCGAGATGACGATGGCCTCGTCGCCATCGGTGACCATGCCGATGGCGGCGCCGTCGATCGGAGAGACCACCGCCCGTTGCCGGCCGGGCAGCGCGACGCCGTCGACCAGCGGCGCTGCTTCGGCGCCGTTGGGCGCGGCGGCGCGGACCTCGGCGAGGAGCCGGTCGAGACTTGCGCGATCGCCGAATTCGACGCCGGCGGAATTCTTGCGCGCCGCGCCATAAATATCGCGCGGCAACGGAATGTGAGGGTGGCGCGCGCCCGTCGCATCGGCGATCCGCGCCTGCGGCCGCGCGAGGATGTCCGCGATCGGCACGGCGGGATCGGCCGCGACCGACACGAAGGACGAGTTGGCGCCGTTCTCCAGGAGCCGCCGCACCAGATAGGCAAGGAGATCGCGGTGGCCGCCGACCGGCGCATAGACGCGACAGGCGGCCGCCGGCTCCGCGGCGAGCAGCTCGGCGTAGAGCGCCTCGCCCATGCCGTGCAGGCGCTGGAACTCGTAATCCGAGACGCCGCCCGCCTCCTCGATGACGGTCGCGACGGTGAGCGCATTGTGGGTGGCGATCTGCGGAAAAATCCGCGGCCGGGCCGCCAGAAGCTTGCGCACGCAGGCGAGGTAGCACAAGTCGGTCATCGGCTTGCGGGTGAACACCGGATAGTCGGCAAGCCCGCGCTCCTGCGCGCGCTTGACCTCGGTGTCCCAGTAGGCGCCCTTGACCAGACGCACCATGATGCGGCGGTCGAGCGCCTCGGCCAGCGCCGCCGCCCAGTCGATCACCGCGATGCTGCGCTTCTGATAGGCCTGGATGGCGAGCCCGAAACCGTCCCAGCCGGCGAGCGAAGGATCGGCGAGCGCGGACGCGATTACGTCGAGCGACAATTCGAGCCGGTCGGCCTCCTCGGCGTCGATGGTGAAATTGAGATCGTAGGCCTTGGCGCTGCGCGCCAGATCGATGACGCGCGGCACGAGCTCGCTCAGCACGCGATCGCGCGAGATCGCCTCGAAGCGGGGATGCAGCGCCGACAGCTTGACCGAGATGCCGGGCCGCTCGGGCAGCGGGCGATTGCCGCCCTGGCGCCCGATCGCGTCGATCGCGCCCGCATAGGCCTCGAAATAGCGCGCCGCGTCCTGGGCGGTGCGCGCGCCCTCGCCCAGCATGTCGAAGGAATGGCGCGCCGCGCCATTGTGCGCGGCGCGCGCGAGCGCCTCGGCGATGTCGCGTCCCAACACGAAATGCGATCCCAGGAGCCGCATGGCCTGGCGGGTCGCGGTGCGCATCGCCGGCAAGCCGAGCCGGCCGATCAGGCCGGCGACGATCCTCTCCGGGGTCTCATGCGCCTGGATCATGCGGGCCGACAGACCGAGCGCCCAGGCGGACGCGGAGACCAGGAGCGCATCCGAACGCACCTCGTGATGCGAAAAATTCGCCGCCGTGAGCTTGTCCTCGATCAGACGGTCGGCGGTGGCGTTGTCGGGAACCCGGAGCAGCGCTTCGGCCAGCACCATGAGGGCGAGGCCCTCCTTGGTGGACAGCGAATATTCATGCAGGAAATCCTCGATCCCGCCGACGCCGCCGGCGCGCGACCGGATCGCCGCGATGAGGCGGGACGCGCGGGCATCGATGCGCGCCTCCGCCGCCGCCTCGCGTCCCGCCTCGGCGAGAAAACGCGCCGCCAGCTCCTCGTCGGGTGGCGCGTAGGGCGCGCGCAACAGCGGCAGGTCCGTCCGGCGAGACCCGGATACGCGAGCAGGCTTGGAGTCCGCGGCCATTCGGCTCTCCGCGGCGGCCGAGGATCAGCGATCCCGCGAATGGCCGCCCGGTCGGTCCAGAAAATGGCCCCTTCGGGCCGAGTCGGCAACCTGCGGGAACCGCCGCCGCACCTTGGGCATGGCGACCGCCAGCCGTGCAGATTTGCCGCATGCACGACGCCATCGCTTGCGCTTTCCGACGGCATGCTCTTTGCTGCGGCCGAGGCCCTCGCGTTTCGGCCGCGCGCTTGTCCGACCGCTCGCCCGAGGCGCGCCCTAAGACCAAGAATCCGATGCGGGGCCAGGAGATGGTGATGAGTGTTTGCAATGTGGTCCGGACCACGCTCGCCGGCGCGGCGCTCGCCGGTGCGGCGCTCGCCGGCCCGGCTTGCGCGCAGACGCCGATCAGGTTCTCGCTCGATTTCAGGGTCGAAGGACCCTCGGCGCCGTTCCTGGTCGGCCTCGACAAGGGCTACTACAAGGCCGAGGGCCTCGACGTGACGGTCGATCCGGCGGGGGGCTCGCTGGAGTCGATCACCCGCGTGGCGTCCGGGGCTTACGACATGGGCTTCGGCGACATCAACACGATGATCAAGTTTCGCGACCAGAACCCGGGAAGGCCGATCGCCGCGGTGTTCATGGTGTACAACCGTCCGCCTTTCGCGATCGTCACCCGCAAGAGCCGCGGCGTCACCAGGCCGAAGGACCTCGAAGGCAAGAGGCTCGGCGCGCCCGCCGCCGACACCACCTTCGCGCAGTGGAAGATCTTCGCCCAGGCCAACCAGATCGACCCGTCGAAGGTGACGATCGAGAATGTCGGCTTTCCGGTGCGCGAGCCGATGCTCGCCGCCGGCCAGGTCGACGCCATCACGGGGCTTTCGTTCTCCTCCTATATCGAGCTCAAGGACCGCGGCGTGCAGGTCGACGACATCGTGGTCCTGCTGCTGGCCGATTACGGCGTCGATCTCTACGGCAGCGCCATCATGGTGAACCCGAAATTCGCGGCCGAGAAGCCCGACGCGGTCAAGGGATTCCTGCGCGCCTTCCTGAAAGGCCTGAAGGATACCGTCAAGGACCCCGCGAGCGCGGTCCACGCCGTGGTCAAGCGCATCGACGGCGAAAAGAAGGACGTCGAGCTCGAGCGGCTGCGCATGGCGCTCAAGGACAACATCGTGACGCCGGAGGTGAAGGCAAACGGCTACGGCGGGGTCGATATGGACCGGCTCGCCAAGGCAATCGATCAGGCCGCGCTGACCTACGCCTTCAAGGCAAAGCCCAAGGCGGCCGATGTCTTCAATCCGTCATTCCTGCCCGCGGCGGCCGATCGCAAGACGAATTGAGCCGATTGCTGGCGCCGATCTTCAACCGGAAGCGCGGACGTCCCGGAACGAGACCAGCCGGCGCTGCGTCTCGTCCCACAGCACGAGACGCACGCAGGAAAAGCTTTGCAGCAGGGTGAGCCGGCCGACGCCGCACAGCTCGGGATAGTCGCGCAATGCCTGCGGCAGCCGATAATAAGGAATG
>DATBBS010000034.1:0-3957 GCA_036270895.1 Xanthobacteraceae bacterium | reverse complement strand
GAAGGCGAGCGCTATTTCGCGCTGCTCAAGGTCAACACGATCAACTTCGAGGATCCCGAGAAGGCGCGCCACAAGATCAACTTCGACAACCTGACGCCGCTCTATCCCGACGAGCGGCTCAAGATGGAGATCGAGGATCCGACCCGAAAGGATCTCTCGGCCCGGGTGATCGACATCGTGGCGCCGATCGGCAAGGGCCAGCGCGCCCTGATCGTGTCGCCGCCGCGCACCGGCAAGACCGTGCTCTTGCAGAACATCGCGCATTCGATCACGGCCAATCATCCCGAATGCTATCTGATCGTGCTGTTGATCGACGAGCGGCCCGAGGAAGTCACCGACATGCAGCGCTCGGTCAAGGGCGAGGTGATCTCCTCGACCTTCGACGAGCCGGCCTCGCGCCACGTGGCGGTCGCCGAGATGGTGATCGAGAAGGCCAAGCGCCTGGTGGAGCACAGCCGCGACGTGGTGATCCTGCTCGACTCGATCACCCGGCTCGGGCGCGCCTACAACACGGTGGTGCCGTCCTCCGGCAAGGTGCTGACCGGCGGCGTCGACGCCAACGCGCTGCAGCGGCCGAAGCGCTTCTTCGGCGCGGCGCGCAACATCGAGGAAGGCGGCTCGCTCACCATCATCGCGACCGCGCTGATCGATACCGGCAGCCGCATGGACGAGGTGATCTTCGAGGAGTTCAAGGGCACCGGCAACTCGGAATTGATCCTCGATCGCAAGGTCGCCGACAAGCGCACCTTCCCGGCCATGGACATCACGCGCTCCGGCACCCGCAAGGAAGAGCTGCTCACGGCGCCCGACCAGCTCAAGAAGATGTATGTGCTGCGCCGCATCCTCAACCCGATGGGCACCATGGATGCGATCGACTTCCTGCTCGACAAGCTGCGCAACACCAAGAGCAACGGCGAGTTCTTCGAGTCGATGAATACGTGATGCCGGTCGGCGCCGGCTCTTCGAGCGACGCACGACGGAAGTTCTCAGCACAGCACATCAACAACGTCATGGCCGGGCTTGTCCCGGCCATCCACGTCTTGCTTGCTGGCGAGTCCGCAAGGCATGGATGCCCGGCACAAGGCCGGGCATGACGAGTCAGCGCCTGACTTCCGATTTCACTCCCGCATGCGCGCCACCGCGGCGGCGATCTCGTTGGGCTGCGTCACCGGCAGCGAGCAGCGCTCGCCGACGCAGACCAGCATCGCGGTCTCGCGCAGGCCCGCGAAGGCGGCGCGCGCCGGATGCGCCGGCGGCAGGTCGGTCTCGGCGCCGGCGCGCAGCACGATCCGATCGAGAAACGGCAGCCTGAGCGCGGCGTCCGCGAACGGCGTGACGTCGCGGCCGACCGCCACCAGCTCGGCGGCGCGCAGCCGCAGATCGAGCGCGTTGAGGAGCGCCAGGTGGCTGTAGAGATTTTCCGCCGCCGCCGGCAGCAGCGCATCGAACAGCTGGTCGGCCTTGCGACGCCACGCATCGTCGCCGGTGAAGGCCGCGAGCCGCAGCAGGTTCTGCGCCACGAGCGCGTTCGGATTGGGCAGCGCATCGTCGATGGTCGATTTGGGCCGCACCACCAGGCCCTCGGCGTCGTCGGCGGTGAGAAAATAGCCGCCTTGCGGATCGGCGTAATGGCGATCGAGCGCAGACTGCCAGGCGAGCGCCCGATCGAGATAGGAGCCTTCGCCGGTGGCTTCGTGCAGCGCGAGCGCGGCCCGGATCATCGCCGCGAAGTCGGATGACAGCCCCGGAAACAGCAGCCGGCCGGCGCGCCACGAATGGCCGAGGCGATCGCCCCGCGTCATCTCGCGCGCCACGAAGTCGAAGGCGCGCCGCGCCATCGCGAGCCAGCCCGGCTCGCCGATCAGCAGGCCGGCGTTGACCAGAGCGGCGATCATCAGGCCGTTCCAGTCGGCCAGCACCTTGTCGTCGAGGCCCGGCCGCACCCGCGAGTCGCGCGCAGCAAGAAGTGATGCCCGCATGGCGGTGAGCCGGTCTTCGCTTTCGTCGAGGGCCGGGTCGCGCCGCAGCCGGTTGAGGATGTTATGGCCTTCGAAATTGCCCTCCTGGGTGACGTCATAGTGGCGCGCAAAAATCGCGGCGTCTTCGGCGCCGAGAATTTTTTCGACCTCGGCCAGCGACCAGACATAGAACTTGCCCTCCTCGCCTTCCGAGTCGGCGTCGAGCGAGGCCGAGAAGGCGCCTTCCGGCGTCGTCATCTCGCGCACCAGCCACCTCACCGTCTCGCGCGCCCGCGTCGCGAACAGCGGCTTGCCGCTGCGCGCATGCGCGAGCGCCAAGAGCTCGAGCAGCTGGGCGTTGTCGTAGAGCATCTTCTCGAAATGCGGCACCAGCCAGCGCTCGTCGACCGAATAGCGCGAGAAGCCGCCGCCGAGGTGATCGTAGATGCCGCCCTCCGACATGCGGTCGAGCGTGAGCTCGACCGTCTCGAAAAAACGCGCGTCGCGGCCGCGAATGCCGGCGCGCCACAGCATCTCCAGCATGGAGCATTGCGGGAATTTGGGCGCGCCGCGAAACCCGCCATTGACCGGATCGAAGACGCGCGCGACCGCCGCGGCCGCGGAGTCGAGCTCGCGCGCTCCGATCGTCACCTTGCCGGCCGGCCGCGCCGCCTTGGCGAGCTCGTCCATCAGGGCCTTGCGATTGTGCTCGATGCCCGTGGGGTTTTCGCGAAATTGCCGCGCGACCTCGCGCAGCACGTCGACGAAGGCAGGCCGGCCGAAGCGTGACGCATTCGGAAAGTAAGTGCCGCCCCAGACCGGCTCGCCGGCCGGCGTCAGGAACATGGTCAGCGGCCAGCCGCCCTGTTCGCCCAGGTGATGCAGCGCCGCCATGTAGATCTGGTCGATGTCCGGCCGCTCCTCGCGGTCGACCTTGATGTTGACGAAGAGCTCGTTCATGACGCGCGCGGTCGCGTCGTCCTCGAAGCTTTCATGCGCCATCACGTGGCACCAGTGGCATGCCGCGTAGCCGACCGACAGCAGGATCGGCTTGCTGGCGCGCTGGGCTTCGGCGAGCGCCTGCGGACCCCAGGGCCACCAGTCGACCGGATTGTGCTTGTGTTGAAGCAGATACGGGCTGGTCTCGGCGGCCAGGCGATTTTCGCGCGGTGCGGTGTCGGAGGAAGATGATTCCATTTCAACGGCCTTTCGGGCCCTCCGGGCGTTCCGCCGGCGGCGTGATGTCGAACAAGGATCTGATGAAATAGATGGGGAAGGCCGCGCCGACGCTCAACCTGGCCGCAGGTCGCGTGCGACGCAATTCGCCTTGCGCGAAATGCGCGAAAAACAGCATGGTGCCGAATCCTCGAAGCCGTGGGGGCGTGGCGTGTGCGGCGCCCGTTCGCGCGACGGCGTAAATTGAGCGCTTTTGCGGATCAGTGCAATCGGTTGAGATTTCCATGAGCCACGCCGCCGATACGATCTTCGCGCTCTCGTCCGGACGGCCGCCGGCCGCGATCGCGGTGGTGCGCGTGTCGGGACCGCAGGCGGGCGCGGCGTTGCGCGCGCTGATCGGAAAAATCCCCGAGCCGCGCCAGGCCGCGCTCGCGCGCGTGCGCGATCCGCAGAGCCACGACGTCATCGACGAGGCGCTGGCGCTGTGGTTTCCGGGTCCGCGCAGCGAGACCGGCGAGGACACGGCCGAGCTGCAGCTGCACGGGGGCAGGGCGGTGATCGCCGCCGTCCTGGCGGCGCTCGGACGGGTCGCCGGTTGCCGCCCCGCCGAAGCCGGCGAGTTCACGCGCCGGGCTTTCGAGAACGGCCAGCTCGATCTCACCCGGGTCGAAGGCCTGGCGGATCTCATCGGCGCCGACACCGAGGCGCAGCGCCGGCAGGCGTTCCGGCAGCTCAAGGGATTGCTCGGCGATCGCGCCGAGGCGTGGCGCACGCAATTGATCGGCGCGCTGGCGCTGGTGGAAGCGCGCATCGATTTTCCCGA
>DATBBS010000033.1:0-6632 GCA_036270895.1 Xanthobacteraceae bacterium | reverse complement strand
ACGTCGGTCGCGGGCGGCGTGCTCGGTTATGTGATCGGCGCCTATCTGTATGACACGGTCGGCCATTGGCTGATCCAGATGTACGGCTATGGCGACAAGGTCGAGGCCTTCCGCGAGCTCTACGCCAAATGGGGGACCTGGATCATCCTGGTCAAAGGCCTGACGCCGATCCCCTACAAGATCGTCACGATCACGTCGGGATTCGCCGGCTACAACATCTGGCTGTTCATCATTTTCTCCTTCGTGGCGCGCGGCGTGCGGTTCTATTTCTTCGCCTTTCTGCTCAACCGCTACGGCGCCCAGGCGCGCGTCATGATCGAGGAGCGGCTCGGCTTCTGGTTCACGGTGAGCCTCGGCGTGCTGGTGGCCGGCATCATCGCGGCGCTCTACCTGTTCTGATCCTCATTCTGCGGATCGTAGGGGTTGCTTCGAAGTTCCCGACTCCACAATTTCGCCACGCCGGCAACTAGGGTAGGGTGGCGGGGTGCCGCTGTTATCGGATGCGGCGCTCGGGGCACGGCACTTGGCGACGATGACGGACGATCGACAAACGAGGGTTGCACGAATGGCGGCGCGCATGAGTTGCGCGACGGGCGCGCTCGTCATGTTCGTAGGCGCTGCCGCCGCGCAGGTCCCGCCGGCATCGCAAGCGCCGCAAGCACCACAAGCGCTCCCGGCGCCACAAGCGCCGCAGGCGCCACAAGGCCCGGCCGAGCCGCAGGCTCAGCCGGACGCGAGTCCGGCGCCTGCTTCGGGAAACAAGCCCGGTTTCATCGACGCGTTCGGCCGCTGGATCGGCGACTCGGTGAGCAACTGGAACGCCGGCCTCAAGGGCGCGGCCGATGTCGCCAAGGACGCCGCCGATGCGGCGACGGCCGTGACCAAAGACACCGCCGGTGCGGTGGCGCGCATCCCCGGCGCGCGCGTGATATCGGAGCGCGCGACCTGTCCGACGGCGCCGAACGGCGCGCCCGATTGCCGCGCCGCCGCCGAGGCGATCTGCAAGGGGCATGGTTTTGCGTCCGGCAGCAGCGTCGATTTCCAGACCGCGGAGAAATGCCCGCCGATCGCGCTGAACCGGCAGGACCGCGAGCCGGCCATCTGCACGATCGAAAGCTACGTCACCCGCGCGCTCTGCCAGTAAATCCTCCGGAGCCGTTCGACTGGATGAGGCCTCGCCTTGGCGGCGCGGCCGTGCTTCGGTAGTGCGGAAATCGGAGGAAACGTGCCCATGAACCTGCATGCGATGCTGCGCGCGCGCGCGGCGGCCGGCCGCCCGGTGACGGTCGGGCTGATCGGCGCGGGCAAGTTCGGCACCATGTTCCTGACCCAGGCGCGGCGCACGCCCGGCATGCATCTGGTGGCGCTCGCCGATCTCGACGTCGCGCGCGCCCGCCGCCAGCTCGCCGCGGCCGGCTGGGAGGCGGAGGCTCATGCGGCGGCCTCGCTCGGCGACGCGCTCAAAACCCGCCGCGCCCATGTGGGCGACGACGCCGAGGCGCTGATCGCCTTTCCCGACATCGAGGTCGTCATCGAGGCGACCGGCGTGCCAGAGGCTGGCATCCGGCATGCGCTCGCGGCGATCCGGCATGGCAAGCACATCGTGATGGTCAATGTCGAGGCGGACGCGCTCGCCGGCCCGCTGCTCGCCCGCAAGGCCGCGGCGGCGGGCACCGTCTACAGCCTCGCCTGGGGCGACCAGCCGGCGTTGATCTGCGAGCATGTCGACTGGGCGCGCGCCTGCGGCTTCAAGGTGATCGCCGCCGGCAAGGGCACGCGCTACGAGCCGCATTATCACCGCTCCACGCCCGACACGGTCTGGGACATTCTCGACAAATATCTGCAGATCGAGGATCGCGGCTCGATCAATCCGAAGATGTTCAACAGCTTCGTCGACGGCACCAAGTCCGGCATCGAGATGACGGCGGTGTGCAACGCCACCGGCTTGTCGCCGCAGAGCGAGGGCCTGGGCTTCCCGCCGGCGAGCCGCTTCGAGCTCGCCGACGTGTGCAAGCCGCGCGCCGCCGGCGGCACGCTGGAACGCGAGGGCGTCACCGAGGTGACATCGTCGGTCTATCGCGACGGCCGCGACGTGCCGCATCATCTCGCGCTCGGCACCTATGTGGTGTTCGAAGGCGAGTCGGACTACGCCCGGCGCTGCTTCAAGGAGTATCACCTGCTGCCCGACCGCAGCGGCCACTATGCGGCGCTCTACCGGCCGATCCACATGATCGGGCTCGAGCTCGGCATCTCGGTCGCGAGCGTCGCGCTGCGCCGGGAGGCGACCGGCGCGCCGACCTGTTTCAACTCCGACGTGGTGGCGACCGCCAAGCGCGCCCTGAAGGCGGGCGAGATCCTGGACGGCGAGGGCGGCTTCTGCGTCTGGGGCCGGCAGGTGCCCGCCGCGCTCTCGCTGGCGCGCGGCCTGCTGCCGCTCGGGCTCGCGCAGAAGGTGAAGCTCAAGCGCGACCTTGCCGAAGGCGAGATGCTGACATGGGACGACGTGGACTATGATCGCAACGATGGCGCGGTGAAGATCCGCCGCGAGATGGAGGCGGCTTTTTCTCCCTCTCCCCGCGTGCGGGGAGAGGGTCGGGGTGAGGGGGCGTCTCCGTAAAGCTCAGACTCGCGGAGACGCCCCCTCACCCGGAATCCGCGCGCAAGCGCGCGAATTCCGACCTCTCCCCGCGTGCGGGGAGAGGTTAAAGAGCGCCACCACGCCCCCCTCACGCCCCCTTCCTCTGCACCTCCACCTCATACGTCACACCCGCCGGACCCGGGCGGCGCGCCACCGTGATGTTGTCGTCCGGGTCGACCCGTCCGATGTCGAGGTCCCGGTCGGGCAGTACCGCGAGCATGCGCGGCCCGATGCGCACGAAGACGAAGCGGCCCTGCTCGGCGCCCTCGCGCGCCCATTGCTTGATGCGCGCGTAATAAGGCTCCTTCATCCAGGCATTGGGAAAGCTCGGATCGACCGCGACCTGGATGTTGAGGCCGTTCTGCTGGATGTAAGTGACGAACTTCGCCTTCTCGGGCTTCCATTCCGGGCCGAAGCTCGCATCCTGCATCCACAGGCAATAGAAGGCCTGGCACGATCCGGGCCGGCTCTCGTAGATGCCGCAGCCCTTGCCGGCGACCGCATGCTTGCACCACACGCCGGCCGGCTTCTCGAATTCCTTGATGTAGGGGACCTTGCAGCACATCATGCAGCTGCCGCAGGCGCGGCCGGGCACGAGATGCGGCTGGTGCGAGGTTTCCATCCGGGCTCCGGTCACGGCTCTTTGGCGTCGATCAGCACGAAGGCGATGCGGCAGGGCTCGCTGCCGCGGTTGACCCAGGCGTGATTGGTGCCTTGCTGGATCAGCACGTCGCCGGCCTTGAAATGAATCTCCGTGTCGTCGAGCAGCATGTCGATCTCGCCCGCCATGATGATCGCATAATCGATGGTGCGGGTGCGATGCATCAGCGGGTGGCGCGGCGGCAGGCCCCGCGCGGGCGCGTGGTCGCCGACGATCCGGTGCTGGTAGTCGAGGTCGAGCGCGTCGACCTCCGGCGGCGTCGGCGGGATGTCGACGATGCGGAAGATCGACCCGCCGCTTGGGGGCGCGATGCCGATCTCGCGCGCCGCGCGGTCGGCGCTCCCGCTCATGTCGGCCGGCGTCTCGTCGGTGATCCACAACAGGCGCGACACGGTCTGGCGCTGCGGCCGCAGCTTGGCATGCGGGTTGTCGCCGTCGAACAGCGCGACCGCCTTGCCGGACTTGTCGATGGTGGTGACGACGCGGCGGACGTCCCGGCTCAGCGGCATATTCTTCTCCGGTGGCGGCGCGGGTCGCGCCGATCCCCTGCTGATAACGGATCGGGCCGGCCCGCGAAAGGGATCGCGCCCGTCCGCAAACCGGTCTACGGTCCCGCTTCCTCGACGCCAAGGAGGCGCTGCTTGCGGTTCTGCTTCTTGACCTTCGTGACGGCGGTCGGGCTCGCGGGCCCGGCCCTTGCCGAGCCCGTCACCATCGCGATCGTGCCCAGCGTGCCGGCGGCCTCGACCCTGATCGCCGAGGAAAAAGGCTATTTTCGCGACGCCGGCCTGGAGGTGACGATCGAGCGCATCGACTCGATGGGCAAGGCGGTGGCCTTTCTGGCCGCCAACCATGTCCAGGTGGCGCAGGGCGGCATCAATGCCGGCATCTTCAACGCGATCGGGCAGGGGCTGCCGGTCACCCTCGCGTTCGAAGGCGGATCGACGCCGCTCTATCACCGCATCGTGGTGCGCCGCGGCCTCGCTGACGCCATCAAGACGCCGGCCGATCTCAAGGGCCGCACCGTGGGCCTGAGCGCGCCGGGCTCGACCTCGATGTACGAGCTCGCGCAGACGCTGGCGAGCGCCGGCCTCACCCTCAAGGACGTCGAGGTCAAGCACCTCGCCTTCTCGCAGATGGCGAGCGCGCTGCAGAACGGCGCGCTCGATGTCGCGCTCGCGGTCGCGCCCTTCACCGAGATCATCATCGAGCGCAACATCGCGACGCCCTGGCTCGATCCCGAGCAGGGCTTTATCAAGACGCTGCCGATGACCAGCGTGGCCTATATCGTCAACAGCGACTGGGCGGCGCAGAACCCCGATCCGGCGCGGCGGCTTTTCCTGGCGCTCGGGCGCGGCAGCCGCGATTATTGCCAGGCCTATCACCACGGTCCCAACCGCGGCGAGGTGCTCGACATGCTGATGAAGCACCGCATCGCGACCGACCGCGCGCTCTTGGACCGCATGGACTGGCAGGCGCGCAACCCCGACGGCGCCTTCAACCTCGCGAGCGTCGTCGATATCCAGAATTTCTTCCGCCGCGAAGGCGTGATCGACAAGACCGCGCCGCCCGAGCGCCTGGTCGACCCGCGCTTCGCCGCCGCGGCGGCCAAGGGGTTCGGGTCGTTCGAGGTGATCAACCGGGACAGCAAGCTCGCGGGGTGCAGGTAACACCTCATGGTGAGGAGCGTCGCGCAGCGACGCGTCTCGAACACGCAAGTCGGCTGTAGCCGACTTGCGCATCAATATTGCCGATCTCGGGCAGGCCCGAGATCGGTGGCCGCTTGCACTGCTCTTTCCCGTGGCCCGTCCTTCCGCCTTCGCCCTTCGGGCTACGGCGGACAAGTCGAGACGCGGCTTTCGGCCGCTCCTCAGGACGAGGTGGTGCGTGTGGGGCGCGCGCGGCCGCCCTGCAGATTCCCTGCAAACAGCAGGGAATCTGCAGGGAACATACCTCTCCTCAGGGACCGCAAGCCAAAGGCGACGCGGCCAGGCATCGGCGCTTCTCCAATAAAAAAGGCCGCCCGAGGCGGCCGTTGGATTGCTTGCACTCATTTGCGGGATCGCGCGCCCCGCGTTGAGTGCCGGGCGCAATTCCTACTGTGGATTTTCTCCTACACCATTTTGGCGCGATCGTCAAGAAAATGGGTGTCAAGACTCATGATGGGATTCGGTGAAGGAGCGTTTCCCTTTTTGATTGAGTCAGGGATTCCGTCATGGCCGGGCTTGTCCCGGCCATACACGCCTTTGTCCTTGCTGACGCATCAAGACGTGGATGCCCGCGACGAGCGCGGGCATGACAGACGCCAAGCTCCAAATGTTCCAGTCACCCCCGCGGCACGAACAGCACGTTGCGCGACTCGATGTCGGTGCCCCAGCTCATGTTCTTGCCGAGCGCCGCGATCGCCGGCAGGGCCGCGATCTTCTCGCCGTGCTGCACAAGGACGGCGTCATAGCGGAAGCTCGCGCAGATCTCCGCCGCCAGCGCGCCCGGGTCGGCATGCGTGCCCGACAGCAGCTCGAGCAGGATGACGGGCCGGTCGCGCGCGATCGTCCGGCGCGCGCCCTCGAGCACCTCGCGCTCGCTGCCCTCCACGTCGGCCTTGATGAAGCGCACGTCGGTGAATCCGAAGTCATCGAGCGTGCGGATCTCGACCTCGTAGGTCTCCACGGTGCGGAACTGCGCATGCGCGCGCTTGAGGCTGCCGGCGAGGTGGAGCACCATGCCGTCATCGGCATGCGGCACGTAGAAGGTTCCGCGGCCCGGTCGGTCGGCCAGCGCCAGCTCGCGCACGTCGGCGCGCCCGCGCAGCATCCAGCGCGCGAAGCGGGCGTAATCGGGATTGGGCTCGAAGCACACGACGCGGTCCGCGATGCCCGCCAGCGCAAACGTGAAGATGCCCTGGTTGGCGCCGATATCGACCGCGGTGCCGCCGCGCCGCACCAATTTGTCGAGCACTGCGAGCTCCGGCTCGCCCGCGCGCGCTTCCTGCGCGATGCGCCGGCGGTAGAAGGCAGCCGGCGGCAGCAACATCGCGAGCTTTTCGCGCCAGGGGAGGGGCATGTGCGGTTCGTGCCAGATGAGCGGCGCAACTCTGCGCATTCCCGCCGGATCGGCGCAAGCGGGGCCGCCCCGCTCGCAGCCGCCCCCGCGACGATCGCGGAGGGAAGCCAATTGACAATTTGTCGTGAGGATTTGTGGATTGACGAGAATTTAATTCCATATACAACAAGAATTAGCCTGAGATATAGAATAATATTCTACTACCCGCAAGCGGGACCACGGAAGATCGCATGCACCTTCGGCGCCCATCCGAGATGGTTCTTGTCGTCG
>DATBBS010000032.1:0-27731 GCA_036270895.1 Xanthobacteraceae bacterium | reverse complement strand
AGTCGCGACCGACATGATCTTCATGATGAACAAGGTGGTCGAGGAAGGCACCGCAAAGCGCGCCATGCTCACCGGCATCAAGGCGGCGGGCAAGACCGGCACCACCAACGCGTTCCGCGATGCCTGGTTCGTGGGCTATACCGGCAATTTCGTCGGCGGCTTGTGGTTCGGCAACGACGACTACAGCCCGCTCAACCGCATGACCGGTGGATCGCTGCCCGCCATGACGTGGCACGAAATCATGGAATATGCCCACCAGGGAATCGAGCTCAAGAACCTGCCCGGCCTGGCGCCCAACCCGGCACCGACCGCGCCGGTCGCTCAGAACCCGGCCGGCGAGGCCGTCCGCCCGGCGATGTTGAGCTACAAGGGCGCCCAGGTGCTGGTCCGGGTCGAGCGCCTGATGGAAGAGGCGAGCCACGCGCTCGCGCCCACGAGCGCTCTGCGCCCCGCGGCGGACCCCGGATCCTTCGCCGACGCCAACGACCGGCAACGCAGCCCGCGCGGCAATTGACCGCCGCGGTCATGCCGCTTATGCCGGTGCGGTCGCTTCTTGTCGTTGCAAAGGCGTGCGAAGCAGGCCGAAGCAATCTCGCGTCGCGGGGAATTGCTTCGCTACGCTCGCAATGACGGTCCAAATTGATCGGGATTGACCCGTGCGGCTGCTGCTTGGCTCATTGTTCACCTTCATGGTCGCGGCGGCGGTCGGGCTCGGCTCGACCTGGTTTGCACTCACGCGCGGAGCGGCGTTCGGGACGCTGCAGATCGGCGCATGGACCGCGCGCCCCAAGACCGGAACCGCCGACGTCGATCCCTATGCGCGCGCCGCCATCGCGCGAATCGGCGCGTTGCCGGTCGGACTGGGCGACGGCGTCGCCTTCGTGGCCAGGACCGACGACCAGGGCCGCCCGCTCGACGGCCGCTGCGACACCGTGATCAGCGGAACCACCCCGCCGGCGCGCTACTTCACGCTCACCTTGTACGAGCCGGATGGAACGCTGGCGGCCAATTCGCTCGACCGCCAGGGCTTCACCAGCCATGAACTGATCCGCAGCCAGGACGGCAGCTTCGAGATCACGGTGGCGCCGCGCACCCGCGCCGGCAATTGGCTGCCGACCGGCGGCGTCGAGCGCTACGTCCTCGTTATGCGCTTTTATGATACGGCGGTCGGGATCGCGACCCGCGCCGGGCGCGAGGCGCCGCTGCCATCAATCAAATCCGGCGGGGCCTGCCAATGATGCGCTGGCTGCTGTGGATATTGGCAGGCATCCTGCTCGGCGGGATCGTCCATCTGGCGACGATTCTCGCACTGCCGCGCACCGCGAGCCAGGACGCCTATGCGCGACTGGCGCCGATCACGCCCGTCAACGCCATGACGCCGATCCCAGCCCCGACACCCGCGAATGCGATCCTGCCCTTCATGGATCCGGCCTTCGCGGTCGCGGTGTGCCGCTACGATCTCTCCGCCGGTCCGATGAAGTTCACCGCGCCGGTGAGCCAGGCCTATACGTCGGTCACGTTCTATACCCGCTACGGCGTGGCTTATTACGCCATCAACGATCGCGCCGCCGGCCGCCGGCTGATCGAGCTCGACCTGATGACCACGCCGCAGCGCGAAGACCTGCCGGACGACGAGAACGTGACGGCAGCCGACCGGCTGATCATCGAGTCGCCGACCCTCACCGGCCTGATCGTGGTGCGGGCGCTGAGCCCCGAGCCTGGCCTCATGCCGATGGCGCGCGCGTCGCTTGCAGACGCGAAGTGCCGCACGCAGTGAGCTGGCGGAGGGGCGCGCTCTCGGATTGCGCCACTTTTTCATTGAAATCGAAAACGTCAGGGCCGACCGCTCGCGGGAGCCAGAAGATCGGCCGCCTGTTTTTCCAATCGTGAGCGCTGCAGGACGTCCGCCGCGGCCGCATCGTCGAGCAGCGCGGCCGCTTGTCGCCTCCGCGCATCCCAGTCCGGACCGTGTGCGGCAGCATCCGCTGAGCGCAGCCGGTCGACCTCGGCCTGAACCGCCTTGTTGGCGGCCGCCAGCTTCGCCTTTTCGCCGTCGATAAAGGCCTTGCGGCGCGTCTCCCGCTCGGCGTCGCTTGTGCTCCTCATGGCATCCGCCTGCTCGATCGCGCGCTCGAGCTCACGCGCACGGCGCGTCAGGAACTCCTGTTTCGAAATAGACTTCCCGTCGATCTCGATTATGGCTGTCGGCGCAAGGGCTTCGAATTGTTCGCGGGTGAGCGTCGCCGGGGGAGCGGCCGGAGCCTGGCCGGCTGTCGTGCCCTGCGCACTCGCCGGGTCCGGACGAACGCAGGCGAGCATTGCCACCATCACAACAGCGACAGCCAGTTTTATCGGCGGCTCCCGATTCATCGTCTTTTCCGCTCTGCCTAATAGGGCAGGCCTCTCGGGCCGGTTATCATCATATCGCCCCAGTACAGGATGATGCCGCAATTGTCGGCGTGCCAAAGCACGGTGAGCTTCGGGTTCGGCGTCCCGGGCTGGCTTGGATTCCATTCATTGGCATCGCTGCCGTTGCCGACTCTCGTTCCGGAAAGGCCCGTGATGGAATCGAGAACCCAGCTGTTGTTCAACGTCGCCCAGAACTGATCGTTGCCGCTTTCTCCGGAGAAGCCCCAGCCCGAGGCGTGATATCCGTAAAATCCGGTTGCGCCCGGCTGCAAACCGAAAGTGTGAAACTGAAAGCATTCGGTCGGCTGATTGTTCTGCCCCCAATCCTGGCATTGATCGCTGTTACCGGCGCCTACCGACGTGGAGCAATCGATCCGGCCGAAGGGAAGCGCCACGATGTCACGCGCCGCGGTGAACATCGCCGACCATTCATTGCTGACCGCACCGCATTGGGCGACGACCGTGAAAACCACCTGCTGATCGGGCTGCCCGGAAATGCCTTGCGGAATGGTTCCCGACGCGAAGGTGTCGCCCCATTGGATGTTTTGCAGCGGAACGCCCACGAGCTGATTCTGAAACTTCATCAGGATCTGCCCCGGCAGATCGCCGAAGTTCTGTCCCGCGATGATCACGCCGCCCCCGGGCTTGATCACGGAGAATGGGAAGATCGACGTGATGGCCGGGCCAAGCACGTGCAGGCTCGCAGTGACCGCGCCCGTGCAATTGCCCTGGCCTTGCGCCTTGAGCGCGTAGGTCCCGGCGTGGGTGTAGGTGTGATAGACCAGGATCGGAAAATTGCCCGGGAGATGGACGATCGGCGTGGAATCGCCGAGTTGGAAGGTGAATGTGCTGCACGATCCCGTGCCGCTGATGCGGATCGTGTCCAGTTTGCAGGCAATTCCTGGCGAGGTCTCGGGGCTGACGCCCGTGATCGTCCCTTGCGCCAGTGCGATCACCGGAGCCGAGAAAGTCCACATCGACGCCCCGAAGACAATGATCGCGCGCCGCGCCCTCATGGGATTTCCCCGGTGTGACGGCAGTGAGTCGGATACGTCGTGTTTTCGGCGAAACTTGGAACCGCTTTTCGGTCCTTGACAAGTGGCGATCACATTGCCGTGAAGCCCAGGGTCGGTGCCGAACGCAGTGAAGGCAAAGGCCGGCACGGCATAGCACGTATCCTCGCCGGCGTTCATTGCTTGGGGATCTTCGCGTCCGCGATCACCTGGGTGAATTTGGCGATCTCTTGCCGATAGTGCGCGGCGAATTCCGCCGGCGTGCTACCGATGCCCTCATAGGCCATCGCGGCGAGCCTCGAGCGCATGTCGGGCATCGCCAAGGCCTTGGCGGTTTCCTGCTGGATGCGCTCGACGATGGGCGCCGGCGTCTTGGCCGGCATGAACCAGCCCTGCCAGCTCGTGGATGCAAATCCCGGCACTGCGGCTTCGGCGATGGTCGGCACGTCCGGAACCGTCGGCGAGCGGCTCGCGCCGGTGATCGCCAGCGCACGGATGCGGCCATCCTCGATCAGCGGTACCGCCGTCGCCAGCGGCACCACCGCCACCTCGACCTCGCCCGCGATCAGCGCCGCGTTGATCTGCGCGTCGCCGCGGAACGGCACCGCCAGGATGTCGATGCCAGCGGCATGCTTGAGCATTTCCATCGTCAGGTGCAACGGATTGCCGACGCCGCTCGAGCCGTAATTGAGCTTGCCGGGGTCGGCCTTCGCCTGCGCGATCAGCTGCCCCACCGAGGTGATGCCGGACTTCGGGCTGGCCACCAGGATCAGGTTGGAGGCGACGACCTGCGTCACCGGCGCGAAGTCGTTGACCGCGTCGAACGGCAGGCTGTTGTAGAGGGCGGGCGCGATGGCGGCGCCGTTGGTGTTCTGTAGGATGGTGTAGCCGTCGGGCGGCGATTTCGCGACCCCCTCGGCGGCGAGCGTCCCGCCCGCCCCCGGCCGGTTCTCGACGATCACCGGTTGGCCGACCTGGTCGGAGAGCTTGTTGCCGAGCAGCCGTGCCAGCACGTCCACAGCGCCGCCGGCCGCGAAGGGCACGACCAGCCGGATCGGGCGGCTGGGGTAGGTCTGGGCCTGGGCAGAGGATGCCGCGAGCCCCAGCAGGAAGGCGAACGCGACCCCGAGCGGCGAAAAAACCGCGCGCGGCGGCGCACCGCCACCGGATGTCGTGCTCCGCATGGCCCGCGCCTCAAGCCCCCTCGTTGGGATCGTGGTAGAGCTCGCCGACGATCGCGGTCACGCCGGGTCGGGCGGTGACGAGATGATATCGGCCGTCCCGGTCGCGCCCGAGGCGGCCGCCTTGCCGCAGCGCGTCGAGCGCGCAGGCGACCTCGCGTCCGTCGTCGCTGCCGAGCGACTCGACCACATCGGCATAGAACATCGGCCCGGAGGCGAGCGCCTGCTCGACCGTCTGGAAGCGCGGCGGGCCGGCGAAGACCTTGGCGGCGCAGCGTGTGTAGGTGATCTCGCCGGCGCGGCCGAAGCGCCGCGTGCAGTCGAAACCGGTCTTCGCGCCGGTCTTGCGGCCGTTGAGCGAGGGATCCATGGTCTGGCCCTGCAGCCCTTGCAGGACGATCAGGTCCTCGTCGGCCTGGAAGCGGGTGCCGAGCGACCATTCTGTCTGCCCATCGTCATGGATGTCGATGTCGTCGTCGAACACATAGACCGCCTTCAGCCGCATGATGCCCTTGAAAATCGCCTCGATGGCGGCGCGCGCCTCGCCGGCCGCGCGCTGGCGGATTGAGACCCGCAAGGTGCCGCCGCCGCCCGAGGCCGAGCGCAGATAGACCGCGACCGGCTCAGCGACAGTCGCACGCAGGATCTTCATCGCCTCGGCCTCGGTGCGCAGCGCGGTGATGTTGGCGCTGTCGGTCTGATCGAGCACGAAGGCCGAGCCGTGGAGCAGGGTATGGTGCAGCGCGTCGCGCCGCATCGTGATGGCGGTGCAGTGGAACACCGGGTCCATGTGAATCGCCCCGTAATAGCCCATGTATTCGCCATAGGGCCCTTCCGGCTCCGCGTAGCCGCGCTCGTCCAGATAGCCTTCGAGCGTGATCTCGGCGTCCGCCGGGACCAGGATGTCGTTGGTCAGGCTTTTGACGACGGGCGCCGGTTCGCCGCGGAAATTGGCGACGAGCGCCAGCTCGTCGCCGGGCTGCCGAGTCGTGGCGGCGACAAAGTCGAGCGGGTGCGCGCCCACGGTGAAAGTGATCGGCAGCCGCTCGCGGCGTGCCGCGCAAGCCGTGTAGATGCGTTTGAGATCGGACGGCGCCGTCACGTTGGTGCCGGCCTCGTAGCGGTTGCGCAGGCTCAGCCGCCGGCAACCGACATTCCGGCGCCCGGTCGCCGGGTCGATCGTGTAATCGATCGCGGCGCTGAGATAGCAGCTTCCGTCATAGGCATGCTGCGGATGAAACGGGAGCCGGCCGAGATCGACGTCCCGGCCGGTGATCTTGACCGCGTGCACCGGCGCGTCATCCGACGGTACCTCCACCAGCGGCTGCAGGCTGCCCAGGCGCTTGAAATACTCGTCATAGAGATGCGCCTCGCTGGTCTCGAAGGCTGCCGCCAGTCGCTTGCGGTTGCCCGCCGTCTTGGCGACGATCTCGAGCCGCTCCGGACCCGCCTTGGTGAACAGCAGCGCCTTCTCGGTGCTTTCGATGATCGCGCTCAGCCCGGTCAACGCAACCGGCTCGTCGTGAATTTCCACCTCGCCGAGATCGATCAGCCGCTTGACGAAGCGGCGCAGCCGGTACTTTTCCATATCCACTTTGGACGCAGCGGCGGCATTTGTATTCATCGCACTCCCCTTTGTCCGCCGAAGCTTTAGCGCAGGCGGATCGCCTCGCATTTTCAATTCGCCTCTTTCCGCATGGCGCGCCAGACGCGCTCCGACGTGACCGGCAATTCGACATGCGTCACGCCGTGGCCGGCGAGCGCATCGACCACCGCATTGGCCACCACGGCGAGCGCCGGTGTGGTGCCGCCCTCGCCGCCGGCGCGCACGCCGAGCGGATTGCTCGGCGCCGGGGTCTGGCTCAACTCGGTGGTGAAGCTCGGGAGCATCTGGGCGCGCGGCATCGCATAGTCCATGAACGATCCGGACAACAGCTGCCCGGTCGCCGCATCATAGTGGCAATGCTCCCACAGCGCCTGCCCCACGCCCTGCACGATGGCGCCGTGGGTCTGGCCGTGCAAGATCAGCGGATTGACGGCGCGGCCGACGTCGTCCACCGCCGCATAGCGGACGATGTCGGTCAAGCCGGTCTCCGGATCGATCTCGACCTCGCAGACGTGGCAGCCGAACGGAAAGGCGGCGATCCGCATCGTCTCGTCGCACTCCGCCTGGAGCGGTCCGCGCAGGTCGTCGGGCAGGTCGGTGCCCAGCGCGCTGCGCGCGATCTCGAACAGGCCGATCGAGCGGTCGGTGCCGGTGACGGTAAAACGTCCCTCCGCGAAGGCGATGTCGGCGCGGTCGGCTTCCAGCACATGCGCCGCGATCCTGCCCGCCTTTGTGACGATCAACTCCGAGGCCTTGCCCATGACCACGCCGGCCATGCGCATGGAGCGGCCGGAATGCGAGCCGCCGCCAACCGGAATGAGATCGGTGTCGCCCTGGATCAGACGGATGGACTCGACCGGCGCACCAAGCCATTCGGCGACGCATTGCGCGAAGCTGGTCTCGTGGCCCTGCCCGCTCGACAGCGTGCCGACCGCGACATCGATGCGGTCCTCCGGTTGCACGGTAATCCTGGCATACTCCCGCGGGGCGCCGCTCGTCGCCTCGATGTAGTTGGCGAGCCCGATGCCGCGCAACCGGCCGCGGCGCCCGGAGTCGCGGCGACGCTTGGCGAAACCCTTCCAGTCGGCGAGCGCGAGCGCACGATCCATCACGCGCCGGTAGTCGCCGCTGTCATAGGTCATGCCGAGCGGATTGGCGTAGGGCTGCGCTGATGGAGGGATGAGGTTGCGCCGCCGCAGCGCGAGACGATCCTGACCGAGTTGGCGCGCCGCCAGGTCCACCAGACGTTCGATCGCGAACATCGCCTCCGGCCGGCCCGCGCTGCGGTAGGGATTGGTCGGCGGCGTGTTGCTGAGCACCGCGCGGGCACGGATATGCGCGGCCGGTATGCGATAGACCGATGTGAGCAGCTCCGTGCATTTGACCAGCGGCACATACATCACGCTGTGCGCCCCGACATTGCAGATGATGGAGCCGCGCAGCGCCAGGAAGCGGCCGTCGGGGTCGAGCGCCAGTTCGGCCTGGATGACCTGGTCGCGGCCCTGATAGTCGCTGGCAAAGGCTTCGCATCGATCGCAGGTCCATTTGACCGGGCGCCCGAGACGTTTCGCCGCCCAGGCCACCAGGGCGAATTCCGGATAGAAGGCGTTGCGCGTGCCAAAATTGCCGCCGACGTCGCCCGACACCACCCGCACCGCCGCCTCGGGGACGCCGAGCACGCCGGCCAGCTCCCGCTTCTGCCGCACCACGCCGCCGCTGCCGGCATGCAGCGTGCTGCGTCCGCTCGTCGCCTCATAGGCGCCGATCGCCGCACGGGCGTCGAGGGGAACGCCGGTCACGCGCTGCACCCAGGTGTCGAGCCTCACGACGTGGGCCGCGCGCGCGAAGGCGGCGGCGGTGGCGGCGGCATCCCCGACATCGGCGTCGATGCACACATTGGCGACATCGTCATAAAGTCGCACCGCACCGGCCTCCGCGGCGGCGGCGCCCGCGATCACGGGCATGAGCGGCTGGTAGTCGACATCGACGCGCTCGGCGGCATCTCGCGCGGCGACGGCCGTTTCCGCCACCACCATCGCGACCAGCGCGCCCACATGGCGCACGCGATCGGCGGCGAACACGGGGTGCGGCGCGTAGCCGTGCTCCGATCCGTCCCGGTTGATCAGCGCGATGTCGGCAGGCGGTCGCGTCGCGAGCGGCGTATGCGGGATGGCTTTCAACCCGTCGGCGTCCGCGTCCGCGCCTGTCAGCACCGCAAGCACACCCGGCATCGCGCGGGCCGTCGCGGTGTCGATGGCGCCGATGCGCGCATGCGCGTGCGGTGAGCGCACAAAGACGGCGTAAGCCTGACCCGGCAGACTGACATCGTCGCTGAAGCGACCGCCGCCGGTGAGGAGGCGCAGGTCTTCTTTGCGGGTCAGCGGCTTTCCGATAGTGGCGGGCATGGCGGCGGGGATCGGCTCTCGGCACGGAGGATCACGCGGGCCAAAGCATATCGCCTCGTGGCGACGCGGCGCCACCTGCTTTCCACCGCCCTCGGGCAGGCCTCCACATGCGGTTGCGGCACCCCCGCCGCCGTCCTAACCTGCGGGGCTGACAAATCGCGGTCGGGGTGCGAGACAAACCATGGACACCACCGCAAGCTTACGCCTTGTGGCAACCACCATCGCGGCGCTCGCGCTGCTGTCCGGCACCGCCGCGGCGCAGGACCGCGTGTGGCGGCACGGCATCATCGAGGCCAAGAGCGACGCCGGCTTCCAGGTCATGGCCGTGCGCGCGGGTTTTGCGCAAAAGGCTGGCCTCGACCTCAAATACTCGTACATGCAGAACGACGTCATCATGCTGCGCGCCATGCTGGCCGGCGAGCTCGACAGCTACGAAGGGACGCCTGGTCCCGCCCTGGTGGCGGGCTCGCGCAATGCCGGCATCAAGATCATCGGCTGTCACTGGCAGGCCGTGGTGCACAGCGTCTTCGCGCGCGCCGAGTTCAACGGGCCGCAGGACATGAAGGGCGCCATCATGGCGATCTCGTCGCCCAACGCGGCGCCCGACATGATCGCCAGATCCTGGCTCGCCCAGAACGGCATTCCGTCGGGCGAGGTCAAGTTCGCCACGCTCGGCGGCGATCCGGACCGCTACAAGGCGATCGCGAGCGGGGTCGCGCTCGCAACCGTGATCTCCATCGAGTTCTCGGTGTTCGGCCAGAAGGACGGGCTCAAGCTGATCGCGCGTGGCAGCGACGTGATGCCGAACTATCAGCGCCTCTGCACCATCACGACCGACCGGCTGATCGCGACGCGGCGCGAGGACATCGTCCGCTTCCTCGCCGCGCAGATGCAGGGCTACCGGCACGCCCTCGCCAACCGCGACGAGGCGCTGCGCATCACGCGCGAGATCACCGGCATAAAGCCGGAGGACAAGCGGCCCGAATTCATCTTCGCCGAGGCCTCCAACCCCAAGACCGGCATCGATCCCACGATGCCGATCCATATGGACAAGCTCGCGTGGCTTCAGGACCAGCTCATCGCGGCGGGCAACCTGTCGCAGCGTTACGATCTCGGTCCCGTGGTGAACACCGAGCTGCGGGAAGAGGCGCTCAAGCGGGCGGGAATGCAGAATTGATCCGGGGGGTCGGCCGCGGGCCGTGATTGCAGGCGCAGATCGGCCGCGCCGGCGAAATGTTCGGTTATTTCGATACGTGCGCGACCGGTGGCAATGGCGCCACGGCCACCTGCGGGCCGCAGCCGACCGGCTCCGGCCCGAACTGCGGCGCCTTGAGCAGGCGGTATTCCACGATCCGCGTGTTGAGGAGCGTGAGCGACCGCTCCACCTCGACCGCCATGGGGGCCGGCGTGGCGATGACCAGCCGCTGCAGGGCGTAACAATACGCCAGCGAGCGTTCGATCAGCGCGCGCTGCACCCAGCCGACCACCAATTCATTCTCCGCGATGCGGGTCGTCGCGTCGAGCTGCTCATAGGGTTGCAACGCCGCCACATAGGCGAGGCTCTGCCCACGCTTGCGATCGAGATCGAGGACGCGGCGCGCGTTCCCGAAGAAATCCGGAATGCGCACGACGTCGTTGCGGATGTCGGTGTTGAGCTGGGAATAGCGCGCCGTCGCGGAGCGATAGTGCATGGCCAGGAGCCGATCGCTGTAGGCGGGGATCGCGAAGGCGGGCCAGCCGTAAGCGCGCGAGACGCCATATTCACGCAGCACCGCATACCAGCGGTGACGATTGAATGGCGGCTCGATCAGCGGATAGGCGAGGTCGCGCATGAGCCGCTCTTCGTCGGTCAACGGGTATTGCGAAGGCGGTATACCGGCCGCAAGCGCCGCATCGCTGCCGACCCAGGCGTGCATGTCGTCACTGACGAGGCCGGGCTTGAGACGTCCGAAGTCGCCGGTGGCGGAGCAGGCGCCGAACAGCAGCGGCAGCGCCAGCCCGCAGACGAGGCGCGACGAGACACGTCGCGCGCGCAAGTCCCCCGTAATCGATTGTTTGGCGTCGCTCACGTTCGCGATGCGCGGCGGCGGCGTTTGCGGCCGGGCGGGGAACTCGAGGGCTCGACGTCACTCGGCGGCGCATCCTCGTAACGCTCGATGCGAACGACAGGCAGAATGATCACGATCGCCGATTCGGAATTTGGATCGGCGCCGTCACGCGCGGCCGATCGTCCTTCCGGAAAACTCACCACTGTCCCCATATGGAGCCCTCCGCCCCTACGCTGAGGCGAGCCCGCATTGTCCGATGGTTGGTCGGTCCGCCCTGGCATGCATTAGGACGCGAGGTGGTTAACACCCCGCTAACGCGGGGGTGCCCAAATCCGGCTTAGGAAACCGCCCGACGCGGTGCCCGGATGCCCTCAGCGCAGGACGTGGTCGAGCAAATGACGGCCGTCGCGGTCCTCGGTCTCCACGATCCACACGTCGGGATCGAAGCGCATTTCGCGCCCCAGAAAGGCCTCGACGTCGGATTCCGGCGCCGGCCGCAGCTTGAGGCACTGACTGAATGCGCGATCGGCCGGCTGGGTCTCGTCGAACGCGGCCTGCGGGGCCGGCCCATAGAGATCGGCGGTGCCGTCGAGGCGATTGACCTTGACGAAGATCGCGCCGGCTTCGTCGGCGCCGTGCCGCCGTACCGCCGCGAACAGGCCTTCGACCTGGCACCGGCGAATATAGGCCGCCACCCAGATTGAGGATTTCAGGCGCATGGAACCTTTCGGCGCGGTAAATTCGTCACGCCGCGCGCTGGCGGCCGCCTTACGCTCGCATCGCCGGCGCCATGACGCAATCCCGCAGCTGGCGGTACGCGATGATGTCGTTTCGCACGCCTCGCCCAGGCGCCATCGCGATCAATCCATCGCGCGGCCGGTCAGATTGGCGAGTTCGCGCGTCACCCGTTCGGAAATCTCGCCGGTGATTGGAAGCTTGTGGTCGCGTTCGAAATGCTGGATCGCGAGCCGGGTCTCCGGATCATAGACGCCGGTGGGCTTGAGCTGGCCGTAGCCGAAATCGCTGAGCGCGCGCTGGACCGCCAGCACCTGGCGCGACGGCGACGCCGACGAACGCTGCGGCGCCGGGATCGCGGGCTGGGCCTGTGGCGCGGCTGCCGGCGCGGAGCGCGTCGTCAGAAGCTCGGCGATCGGATCCTTGCGCGGGCCCGCCATGGACGTCGCCGGCCTTGGGCGGGCATTGTCGATGCCGTCGGTATGCGTGCGGACGGATGCCAAATCGCGTTTCTGCGCGTCCGGCTCGACCGGACGTGGACGCGGCACGGCCGCGACGTGGTCAACCGGCCTGGCGGCGGCGATCGGAAGCGGCTTCACTGCGAAGATCGGCGCCGGATGCGGCCCGTGCTGGAAATAGAGGCCGTTGACCATGATTGCGCCGGCGGCCCCGACGGCTACCAGGAAGGCAATTGTGTCGCGCGGACGGCGCAGCAGCATGCGCCACCACCATGGACGGGGGGCACGCCGCTCGACCTCGTCGTCGTCGGACGTCCGTCGATTGCGCTGGGACGCGTTACGCACTTTTCTTCACCACCGTCGTAATCTCGAGCACCGGCCGAGCGGCCTCGGACAGCGGACGCGGCTTGATCATGGTGTCGTCGAACCGCCGCGCCTTCTCGCAATCGAGCGGCAACCGCACCGTGACCCGGGTGCCTTCGCCCACCCGGCTGCGGATCGCGATGTCGCCGCCGTGAAGATCGACCAAGCCCTTGACGATCGAGAGGCCGAGCCCGGTCCCGTCATGGCGCCGGTCGTAGGATCCGCGCGCCTGGAAGAAGGGCCTGCCGACCCGGGGCAGGTCCTCCTCGCCGATGCCGATCCCATTGTCCTCGACCATGATCGCGATCATGGTGCCTTCGGCTGCGGCGCTGACTTTGATACGGCCGCCGCGGTCGGTGAATTTGATCGCGTTCGACAGCAGGTTTATCAAAATCTGCTTGAGGGCGCGTTTGTCGGCGACGATCTCGGCCGGTTCCGGCGGCACATCGACGACCAGGTCCAGACCCGCCTCGCGCGCCTTCAACGCCAGCAGGTCGCAGCAGCCGCCGATCACGCCGGCGAGCCGGAACGGCTCCGGCCTGATCTCGAAATCGCCGGTGTCGAGCCTGGTCATATCGAGAATGCCGTTCACCACCGACAGCAGGTGCTTGCCGGAATCGTTGATCAGGACGGCGTATTCGCGGCGGCGCTCGGCATCGAGCCGCATCTGCGTCTCGTTGGCAAGCATTTCGGAAAACCCGATGATGGCGTTGAGCGGCGTCCGCAACTCATGGCTCATGGTGGCGAGGAAGCGGCCCTTCGCGGTGTTGGCCTGCTCGGCGTCGGCGCGGGCTTCCTCAATCGCCTGCTCCTGGGTCTTGCGTTCGGTGACGTCACGCATTACCGCGACAACCTCGCGATCCTGCGGGGTGACGTTCCCGCCCAGGGCGCGGTCGAGCGGACGGCAGCGCATCTCGACCCAGATGAAGCGGATCGCGCCTTTGGGGCTCCCTTCGGGGCGGTCGCGCCGGACCCGGAACTCGACCGACTGGCCTTCGTCGCGCGCATCCGCCAGCGCCGTCAGATAGGCCGGGCGGTCGGCGACATGCACCCTGTCGAACAATCCGTGCCCGCGCAGGTCGGCGACCGACGCGCCGAACAGCGGCTCGGCCGCCGGCGAGGCGAAGAGCACCGAACCGTTGCGGCCATGCCGCGTGATGACGTCCGTCATGTTGCGGGCGAGCAGCCGATAACGATCTTCCTCCGCATAGAGCAGCCAGAAACTCGTGCGCGCCAGAGATTCGGCGCCGAGCGCCAGTCCTGTCGAATAGAGCGCCGCCGATATGATGCCGAGCGCCGCCAGCGCCCCCTGCCCCTGTTCCGGCGTGGCCGGCGTCGGCAGCAGATGCGCGGCGCCGCCGAACATCAGCAGGCCGGCGGCCAATAGCGCAAGCATCGACGCGGTGGCGACCACGCGGCGCGAGGCGGATAACGCCGCTTCCAGCGGCACGATGACGAGCCAGATCGCCGCGAAGGACGAGATGCCGCCGGTCTTTGCCGCCACCATGGTGGCCAGTCCGGTGAGCGCCAGCGAGGAGAGCACGTGGGCGCTTTCGTAGCGGCCGGTACGCGAGAGGAAATAGGCGATGAGAATCGGCGCGATCAGCCAGGCGAAGACCACGATCTCGAGCGTGCTCGGCACGCCGCGCATGGCGAGATAGGCCGGGAATGACGCAAGCGCCGCCGAACTGCCGATGAGGCGCGGTCCGATGAAGGCGCGATGGCGCGCCGACGTGAGCGCGTCTCCTCGCGCCGACGGATGCACGAGCGTGTCGACATAATCCCGGATCGGCTTGAGAAACTTCACTGCTGCCCAACGCACGCCCGTGGTCGGACGCGCCCCCCTTGATCCCTTTATCTTCCGGGATCGTGTCAGACGCCACTTAAGCGAACACTAAGGCACACGGAACCGCGTGATTTTGGCGCCCCGAAGCGCGGCTTTCCCGCGCCCGAGGCGCCGCATTCTGGCGGAATGGTGAACAGCGGGTTGCATGGTGAACGATGTGTTGCATGGTGAACGGATCGTTGACGCAACGGCCGCGCGCGTGCGTTCGACCATCCATCGGCGCGTGCGTGACGATCGCGTCGATCGTTCGAATTTGCAAAAATCGCGATCGCTTCAATTTTAATAAAATACGCGGCGAGTTCGCCGAAAATTTTCATAAAAGCTTCTCAACGCGGCGAACCGCGTTTTCAAACGTCATGTGTATGGTCGCGGTCGGGGAATAAAAAAAGTCACGGGGATGGGGAGTGAAAGTATCGAAAAGGGCAGGACCATGTTCTTTCTCATCCGAATGGCGTTCTGGCTGAGCGTCGTGCTCGTGCTGTTGCCGAGTGGCGGAGCCAAGCAGACAGCCGCGGCGCCGAGCGCCGAGATCGGCGCGGTGGGGGCCGTATCGGCCGCCTCCGCGACCGTCTCCGACATGCGACACTTCTGCACGCGTCAACCAGAAGCTTGCGCGCTCGGCTCGCAAGCGGCGGTCGCGTTCGGCCAACGCGCGCAGGCCGGCGCCAAGATGGTGTATGAGCTGATCAACGAGCGCACGGCACCGCGCGAGACCGGCTCGATCGCCACCAAGGGAATTAAGCCGACCGTCACGCTCGCCAAGCCGTCGCAAAACACACTGACCCCGGCGGACCTCGCGCCCGCATGGCGCGGCGCGCACCGGGAAGCCCATAACCAACGCGGCGTCTGAGCGCCTCACTTGTCCGACCGGCTGTTCCGCCGATCGTGGGCTGCCTCGGCTTTCGGTCGGAAGATCGGCCAGATGTCGAATCTCGATCCCGGTTCCCCGTGCCCCGGCGACGTCCTCAGTGTCGCCTGAGCTGACTGCGGCTGTCATGGCCGAAGCCGCGAGCGGTCGCCTGCCCGATCCGCTCGCGGCCTTTTTCTTTTCAAGCCGGTGACGTCAAGGCCGATAAGCCCTATATCGAGGGCGGCCGCCTGGGGCGGCCGGCCAACATGGTCGTTTGACGGCATGACGATCGACGAAATCACCGAGAATTTCTCCCTCCTCGACGACTGGGATGACCGCTATCGCTATGTCATCGAGCTTGGCCGCACCTTGGCGCCGCTGCCCGAAACGGCCCGCGTCGAGGCCAACAAGGTGCAGGGCTGCGCGAGCCAGGTCTGGCTCACCACCGAAGTGGAACCCGACGGCGCGGCTGGTCCGGTCTTGAGTTTCGTGGGCGACAGCGACGCGCATATCGTGCGCGGGCTGATCGCGATCCTGTTCGCGGTCTATTCCGGAAAGCCCGCGCGCGACATCCTGGCGACCGATGCCGTGGCGGTGTTCGAGCAGCTCGGCCTGCGCGAGCATCTCACGCCACAGCGCTCGAACGGATTTCGCTCGATGGTCGACCGCATCCGCGCCGATGCACGCGCGGCCCTCGCCGAGGCGGCTTGAGGCCGGTATGCAAAAAGGCCGCCGCACGCGCGACGACCTTGATTGAGCAATAGCCCGGGCGAGTTGGGCGACGAGTTCGCCGCCGGCTTCCGTGCCGATTATTTCCGCCGGCGACGCTGCTGACCCAATCCCATCTGCTTGGCGAGCTGCGAACGGGCGGCCGCGTAGTTCGGCGCCACCATGGGGTAGTCGGGCGGCAGATCCCACTTCTCACGATAGGCTTCCGGCGTCATGTTGTACTGCGTGCGCAGATGACGCTTGAGGGATTTGAATTTCTTGCCATCCTCGAGACACACGATGTGATCGGGCGTGATCGAGCGCTTCACAGAAATAGCGGGCTTGAGCGGTTCGGACGGCGCCTCGCTGTGGCCGCTCGACACCCGCGACAACGCCGAATGCACCTGGTTGATCAGTGCCGGGAGGTCGCCGGCCGAAACGCTATTGTTACTGACATAGGCCGAGACGATTTCGGCGGTCAGCCCGATGAAATTACTGCCTGACGTAGTTTCGCTCATCGCCCGTTCCCACCTTGGCTGGACGGCCTCTCCGATCATCACGGCGCCGCGGAAATTCATCCCTGCGAGGCTGCCGCCGCGACCACATTCTAGCGCTAGCCGCGACTCAAAAACAGCAACTTCTATCATTATTACTATCGAAACTTGGCCCAGGCAAGAACAGATTCGGCGAATTTCCAATGGAACGGGAACGAAAACGCACGGGTTTTCTTGGATGCGGCAAGAAAGTCTGCTGTTCGGCCGCGCCGGCGGCGTCCGGCGGAGACGGCGCCGCCCGGCCGACAGGCAAGCGCCGGCTGATCAACACGACTTGAGGTCCGCTGGCCGAGAGCTTACTTCAGGTGTGAGGGACCATCTCCAACCATCCGAGAGCGCGTGATGACATCGCCGGCCACCACCCGACCGAAAATCGAAAAATCCGACGCCGAGTGGCGCAAATTGCTGACGCCCGAGCAGTATTACGTCACGCGCCAGCACGGCACGGAGCGCGCCTTCTCCGGGCCCTATTGGAACGAAAAACATCCCGGCACCTATACTTGCGTGTGCTGCGGCACGCCGGTGTTCTCCTCCGAGACGAAATTCGACTCCGGAACTGGTTGGCCGAGCTTCTCGGCGCCGCTCGCCCACGACGCTGTCGATGAACACGAGGACCGTTCGTGGTTCGCGCGCCGCACGGAGGTGCGCTGCGCGTCGTGCGATGCCCATCTCGGCCACGTCTTTCCGGATGGACCCAAGCCGACCGGGTTGCGGTATTGCATGAACGGCACCGCACTCGCCTTCGCGGCCAAATCCGAAAAGTAATACGACGAATTCGCGGCAAACCGTGTTCAAGCCCATTCACGACAATGAGCTGCCGCGCGCCGACCGGCGGCCGGTCGCCATCACGCATCACGGCATCACGCTGGTCGACGACTATGCGTGGCTGAAGGCGCCGAACTGGCAGGCCGTCATGCGCGATCCGGCCGAGCTCGATCCCGCCATCCGATCGTATCTCGAAGCCGAGAACGCCCACACGGAGGCGGCGCTCGCAGGCACGCGCGAGCTGCAAGGCGAGCTGTTCGCTGAAATGAAGGGCCGGATCAAGGAGGACGATTCATCGGTGCCGGCGCCGGACGGCGCCTATGCTTATTTCGTTCGCTACCGCGAGGGCGGGCAGCATCCCTTGATCTGCCGCACGTCGCGTGACGGCGGGGCCGAGGTCGTTCTGGTCGACGGCGACGCCATGGCGGCCGGCAAGGCGTTCTTCGTACTCGGAGGCAGCGCTCATTCGCCCGACCACCGCAAGCTGGCGTGGTCGTATGACGAGGCTGGATCGGAGCTCTATACCGCGCGCGTGCGCGACCTCGCCACTGGCGTCGACCTCGTCGATGTGGTGCCGGAAGTCTCCGGCGCCGCGGTATGGACCGCGGACTCATCGGCCTTCTATTACGTGCGGCTGGACGCCCAGCACCGCCCGTCGCGGGTCTTCCGCCACCGCCTCGGTACACCCGCGGCCGATGACGTGCTCGTCCATGAATCGTCCGATCCGGGCGTTTTCGTCAACATCGCCGAGCTCCAATCCTGCCAATTCGCCGAGATCTCGATCCACGATCACGAGACCGCCGAGGCGCGGCTGCTCGACTTGCGGTCCCCCGACGCGACCCCGACCCTCGTGGCGGCGCGCGAGAACTCGGTGCGCTATGCGGTGGAACACCATCCGTCATTCGGCGGCGCGCCGGTCCTGTTCATCCTCACCAATGCGGACGGCGCGGAGGATTTCAAGATCGCGGTCGCGCCGCTCGCGACCCCGGATCGCGCGCATTGGCGCGACTTCATTCCACACCGTCCCGGCGTCTATCTTCTGTCCTTCACCGTATTGGCCGACTGGCTGATCCGGCTCGAGCGCGAAGACGGGTTGCCGCGCATCGTGGTGCGCCACCTCGCGGGCGGCGATGAGCACGCGATCTCATTCCCGGAAGAGGCTTACTCGCTGGGCATGGACTCCGGATACGAGTTCGCGACCCAGACCCTTCGCTTCAGCTATTCGTCGATGACGACGCCATCCGAGGTGTGGGACTACGATCTGGTTGCGCGCACACGGGTTCTGCGCAAGCGCCAGGAAATCCCGAGCGGACATGATCCCGCCGCCTATGTGACGCGCCGCCTGCTCGCCCCGGCGCGGGACGGCGAGACGGTGCCCGTCTCGCTCCTCTATCGCAAGGGCCTGGAGCTCGACGGCACCGCGCCGGGCCTCGTCTATGGCTATGGCGCCTACGGCATGGCGATTCCGGCTGGGTTCAATGCGAACCGGCTGTCGCTGGTCGACCGCGGTTTCGTCTATGCGATCGCCCATGTGCGCGGCGGCACCGACAAAGGTTGGCGCTGGTACCGGACCGGCAAGCTCGCCGACAAGCGCAACACCTTCACCGATTTCATCACGGCGACCGAATATCTCACCGCACAAGGTGTCATTGCGCCGGGAAAAGCCGTCGCTCACGGCGGATCGGCCGGCGGCATGCTGATCGGCGCAGTCGCCAATGCGCGGCCCGATCTCTATGCGGGCATGATCGCGGAAGTGCCGTTCGTCGACGTTCTCAACACCATGCTCGACGAGACGCTGCCGCTCACGCCGCCGGAATGGCCGGAATGGGGGAACCCGATCACCGATGCGGCGGCATTCCGCAACATTCTTTCTTACAGCCCCTATGAGAATGTCCGCGCCCAGGACTACCCGGCGCTGCTCGTATTGGCGGGGTTGACGGATCCGCGGGTGACCTATTGGGAGCCGGCGAAATGGGTGGCGCGCCTGCGCGCCACCCAGACCGGCCGCCGTGTGCTGGCGTTCCGCACCAACCTCGACGCCGGCCATGCCGGCGCGGCCGGCCGTTTCGAACGCCTCAGGGAAGTGGCGCTCGCCTACGCGTTTGCGCTGGCGGCAGTCACGGACGCGGTCGGATGACGTTTCCCGTCACTCGGAACGCTCGGCTTGTTCAAGATGGGCTCGCAACTCGTCGATCGACGCAAAGCGCATCGTGCCCTGCGGCAGTTCGGCCTCGATCGAGCCGTCGGTGTAGAGCGTGTAGGCCATACCGTCGATCACACCCGACTTGAGAATGGCGATCGGTCGCGGCTCACTCGACGGCGCCATGCTGTCGCGCGGGCCTTGGCCCGCGGCCGGATCGACCCGATCGCGCCCCATGGGCGTCTCGAGTCTCGGTTCCGGCTTAAACTCCTGCCTGCCCTTTGGCTTGGGCTCCGGCTTCGGCTCCATCCGAAGATCGGGGCGCGGATCGGGCTTCAGGTCGGGCGGGCGTTCCGCCTTCAACTCCGGCTTGGGTTCGGGCCTCGGTGCACGCGCAATGGCCTCCGGATGCGACTGGCGCCCAGCGCGCCGATCTGCGGGCCACAAGGCGTCGAACATATTAGAACGCTGCGGCTGCTGGGCTGGGCCTTCGGGTGCCGAAGGCTCGGCGGGCTCCTGCCGAGCGGCTGGACGCGGAGGCGGCGCCGCCAGATTGCTCAACCGGGACATGATGTCGGTCGGGCTCAGCTTCGCTTCGCCGGCAGGCTCACCCGCATGTGGAGCGCCACGGCCGATCGCCGGAGACGGCGCTCGGGTGGGTGCAAGCGGGACATCCTCACGCTCCTCCATCATCGGGGTCTCGCCCGTGCCGCGCGCCACCCCGACGTTGTTCGGACGCGGCCGGTCCGCGGATCCCTCGGACGGCTCGATGGCCGTCGCAGGCGCTGGGCGCGCCTCGGGGGAACGCGTATCGCGGCCGGCGTTATCGGCGGCTGCTTTGGGCGGATAGGGAACACGCGGTGCGGATGCCGCACGCGTCGCGGCGGCCGGATCGGCGCTCTCCGGGACCGGCTGACGGCGGGCGGCGGCGCGGGGTGCCATTCCATCAGCGATACGCCGCAGCTGACGTACCGCGGCCGCAAGGCCGAACATGATCATGCCGCCCACGACCGCGACGGTGCCGACAATGATGAGCAGGTCGCCAAGGCCGAAATCGCGGTTCGGAATGCCGAACCCAATCGCGAAGACGCCAATCGCCGTCGCGATCAAGCTCAGCGACAACAAGAACGGATACATAGCCGTTTCGTCCCCTACTCGAACACCCCGCGCGGCACCGCGGACATCAATATCACTTGCAGATCTGGACCGCGCCGAGGCTCAAGCTGTCCGGCATCCTGACCCTACTACGCCTAGACTTGATAAATCCGCTAAATAAATGCAAACGAAGAAAATCCACGCCATTATACTGAAATTTCCTGTGAAACATAGCCCCAGCATGGCTGCCAGCCGCGCCCGTCCCACCAGAATTTGAACCCGCGGCCCGCTCCAGCCATTATTCCTGGTGCCGGACCCCATTTTGCCGGCGTGGACCGCTCCGCATCTTGTATGGTCGCGCGCGTCCACCATTTCAAACTCGGCTGTGTTTGCCGTATGCGAGGAGAAAACTGATGTCGCTCACCCTTCCCGATCTGCCCTATGCACATGATGCGCTCGCCCCCTACATGTCGCGTGAGACCCTCGAGTATCATCACGACAAGCATCATCTCGCCTACGTCAACAACGCCAACAACCTGCTCAAGGGCTCTGAATGGGCGGACAAGTCGCTCGAGCAGATCGTCACCGGATCGTTCGGCAAGAATGCCGGCTTGTTCAACAACGCCGCGCAGCATTACAACCACACGCATTTCTGGAAGTGGATGAAACCGAACGGAGGCGGCAACAAGCTCCCCGCCAAACTCGCGAAGAAGATCGAGAGCGATCTTGGCTCGTTTGCCAAGATGAGCGAGGACTTCGTCCAGGCGGGCGTGACCCAATTCGGTTCGGGCTGGTGCTGGCTCGCGGTCAAGGACGGCAAGATCACCATCATGAAGACCGCCAACGGCGAAAATCCGCTGGTCCTGGGCGCAAAGCCCATTCTGGGCTGCGACGTGTGGGAGCACTCCTACTACATCGATTATCGCAACCGCCGGCCGGACTACCTCAAGGCCTTCGTCGATCACCTGATCAACTGGGACTACGTCGCAGAAATGTTCGAGGCGGCGACCAAATAACACGTTGACGCTTGGATGCCGGACAGGCATCGCAGTCATCCGGCGTGGCGGTGCGCGCGTTCTCTCCACGCGTACCGCCCCTCGCCGGGCGATCAAATTGACGTGCAAGTCGATCGCAGGGATTCCGGGGCTCGACAGGGTCATCGTTGACGCGCCCACCGTCGCGGCCGCCGGCCGCGCAAATCCTGCACCGCAACAAAGGCAGCCGGGACACCATGCTCATATCGTCGCCGTGGGGGCGGTGGACGGAGCCGATCGCCGACCGCTTGGCCGTCGCGGCGCTCGTCGCGGTCGCCCTCATTGCCGCCCTGACGTTCCGGGATTACGGGCTCGGCTGGGACGACTATACCCACTCCCAATACGGCGCCCTGCTGCTCGACCTGTTCGGTTCCGGATTCACCGACCGGCGGGCGCTGTCCTTCGTCAATCTATATGCCTATGGGGGCGGCTTCGACATGGCGGCGGCGCTCCTCGCCAAGATTCTGCCGTTCGATCTGTTTGAGACGCGCCGGCTCGCCGGCGCGATGGTCGGCCTCATCGGCCTGGGGGTGACGTGGCGGGTCGCCCGCCGGATCGGTGGTCCGGTCGCCGGACTGCTGGCACTCGTGCTGCTAGCCACCTGTCCGCTGTATTACGGGCACATGTATATGAACGCCAAGGACGCACCCTTCGCGGCCGCGATGGCGATCCTGATGCTCGGTCTCGTGCGCGCCTTCGAGCAGTATCCGAGACCCACGGCGGCGACCGGCGCGCTGCTCGGCACTGGCGTCGGTCTTGCGATCGGCACGCGCATCCTCGGCGGATTTGGGGCGGTTTATGCAATCGGCGCTCTGCTGTTGATCGTCGCCATCGAGGCCCGACAGGCAGGGGTTCGGCAGGCGGCGTCGCGCGCTGGCGTTTTCATTTTGACCCTGTTGCCGGCGCTCGTGCTGGCCTACGCCGTGATGGCGCTGGTGTGGCCGTGGTCGGTGGTCGAGCCGCTCAATCCCATCAGGGCGCTCGTCTATTTCTCCAGCTTCTTCGAAAACCCATGGCGCGAATTGTTTGACGGCAGTCTCACGCTTGTCCCCGATATGCCGCGCCGCTATGTGCCGCAGCTTTTCGCGCTCGAATTGCCTGTGATCACGCTGGTGCTCGCGCTATGCGGGTTGGCCGGCGCCTTCGCGGCAACAATCGACCGGACATTGCCCGCGCAGCGGCGCGCCGTGCTCTTTATGATCGCGCTGGCCGCGGTCTTTCCGATCGCCCTCACGGTCGCGACGCGGCCCGCGATGTATAACGGCATCCGCCATTTCGTCTTCGTCGCGCCGCCGATCGCGGTGATCGCCGGGCTTGCGGGCGCTTGGCTGATCGAGCGGATCGCAGCCTGGAAACCGGCCGCCGCCATGGGCGCCGCAGCCCTGCTGGCGGCCGGCTGCCTTGCGCCCGTGGTCGCGATGGCGAAGCTGCATCCTTATGAATACACGTATTTCAACACGATCGCGGGCGGCGTGCGAGCGGCCCGCGGGCGCTACATGCTCGACTACTGGGGGCTGTCGTTCCGGCAGGCCAGCCTGGCGTTGCGCGCCAAACTGGATGAAAGCCATGCGACGCCGGAGGGACACGCGCGCTGGAAGATCGCCGCATGCGGGCCGCACCCCCCTGCCAAGGTCGTGCTCGGACCGGATTTCGAGCTCTCGTGGGACCCGCGTGGTGCGGACTTCGCGCTCATGCTCACCGAATATTATTGCGTCGAACTCGACGCGCCGGTTTTTGTCGAGATCAAGCGCGATGGCGTCGTCTATGCGCGGGTCTACGATATCCGCGGGCGATCGATCACCAATCTCCTGACGGTGCCGGGACTCTGAAGCTCTGGCGTGGTCTGCTGGGGGCTTCTCTTGGCCCATTGGGCTCGACTTTGCCACCATGGTGGCACGGGAGCACGTACCCATGACCTCACCGGCCTTCGTGTTCGACGCCTATGGCACCCTGTTCGACGTGCACGCAGCGATCGGCCGCCACCGCGCCACCGCCGGGCCGGATGCCGAGCGCCTGTCCGATCTGTGGCGGGCCAAGCAGCTCGAATATACCTGGACGCTCACGCTGGCCGGGCGCTACGAGGATTTCTGGACGCTGACCGACCGCGCGCTCGATTTCGCCCTCGCCCGCTTTCCTGCGATCGACCGCGCGCTCAAGTCCGCCCTCATGGAAGCCTACCGGACGCTCGATGCCTTTGCGGACGCGCGGACCACTCTGCGCGCGCTCAAGACGCGCGGGCACGCGACTGCCATCTTGTCGAACGGCTCCCCCGCCATGCTGTCGGCCGCCGTCGACGCGGCGAAGCTCGGCCAGGACCTCGACGCCGTCCTCTCCGTCGATGCAATCCGCATGTACAAGCCGCGCCCCGAGGCCTACCGGCTCGTGACCGACCATTTCGGCATCGCGGCGGCCGACGTGATTTTCGTCTCGTCCAACCGCTGGGACGTGATGGGCGCGAGCGCCTTCGGGTTTCGCGCCGCGTGGGTCAATCGAGCCCGAATGCCGGACGAGTATCCGGGTCTTGCGCCGGAACGCGTGCTCACGGACCTCGGCGGACTGATGGCGCTCGCCGCAACCGTGTCCGATGCATGAACCATCACGCAGCCAGCGCCGCCAAAATCCGCGCCCAACTGCGCGTGCCCTTGTGGAAGCTGGTGAGATCGTATTTTTCGTTGGGCGAATGGATGCGGTCGTCATCGAGCCCGAAGCCGACCAGAAGCGTATCCATGCCGAGCAGCCGCTTGAACTCGGCGCAGATCGGAATCGAGGCGCCCGAGCCGATCAGCAAGGCGTCCTTACCCCACTCCTCCGTGAGCGCGCGGCGCACGGCAGCGAGTTGCGGCATTCCCCAGTCGAGCGCGATCGCCGGCGCGCCGGCATGGCTGATGAATTCGGCCTTGCAATCCGCCGGCAGGCGGGCGCGCACGAAGGCGCGGAACGCGGCGCGGATCTTCTCGGGTTCCTGGCCGCTCACGAGGCGGAACGATATCTTGGCGGATGCTTCCGAGGGTATCACGGTCTTCGACCCCTCGCCCGTATAGCCGCCCCAGATGCCGTTGACGTCGCAGGTCGGACGCGACGACAACTGCTCGATCAGGCTACGGTCCTTCTCGCCCGCCGGCACGCTCAGCCCCACCGGTCCGAGAAAGCTTCGGGGGGTGAGGTCGAGCGCGGCCCATTGCGCCATCACGTCGGCGGGCAGTTCTCGTATGCCGTCGTAGAATCCCGGGATGGTGACCCGGCCGTTATCGTCGTGAATGGCGCCGAGGATTTTGGCCAGCACCCGGATCGGGTTTTGCGCCGCACCGCCGAACATGCCCGAATGCAGATCGCGGTCGGCGCCCTTGATCTTGACCTCATCATAGACGAGGCCGCGCAGCGCCGTGGTAATCGCCGGCGTCGTGGCGTCCCACATGCCGGTGTCGCAGACCAACGCGACGTCGGCCGCCAGCTCCGCCTTGGCGGCCTCGACGAAGGGCGGCAGGTTCTTCGATCCGCACTCCTCCTCGCCCTCGACCAAGATGGTGATCGGCAGCGGCAGGGCGCCGGTGATCGCCTTCCAGGCGCGACATGCCTCGACGAAGGTCATCACCTGGCCTTTGTCGTCGGCTGCGCCGCGGGCCACGATGACCCTGCGGCCGTCCGGCAAGGTCGCGATCCGCGGCTCGAAGGGCGGCGTGTCCCAGAGATCGAGCGGATCGACCGGTTGGACGTCGTAATGGCCGTAGAACAGGGCACGCCGGCCGCCGCCGTTGCTTTTGGCCAGGACGACCGGATGGCCGGCCGTCGGACGGACATCCGCCGCGAAGCCAACGGTCCTCAGATCGGCCGCGAGATGCTCCGCCGCGGTGCGGCACGCGTCATGGTAGGCCGGGTCGGTCGAGATCGATTTGATCCGCAGGTAGGTGAACAGCCGTTCGAGGCTCTGATCGAGATCGGCATCGATACGGGCGAGGACGCGGTCGAGATCCGACATGAGGTCAGCCTTTTCGGCCGCGGACATACGACCGCACCGCCGCAAACTGAGCCGTGAGCGCCTTCACCGTGGCACCACCGGAAATCTTTCCGCGTTTATCGAGGCTTGCCATCACGGCTCCTGTCGTTTCCGCTTCGAAACCTGGCGCCGACCACCGTCGGCCTCGTCGATCCGCTTTATAATCCGCGCGAGTGGCCGGCGCGAGGGAGCATTCGCGGAAATTCGCCAGCGATTTCATTCGCGACGCCGCCACGCGTCGTCGGACTGTTGCGCGCCGGCCACGGCCGTCGACGATCGTGCGCCACGGTCTTGTGTTTTCAATTCGGCGATGTTCAATTGGATCGAGAACCTGCCGTGAGCGCAGTGGGGGGATTGAGTCACATGGACGAACTCGTCGACCGCATCGTCGCCAAGGTCGGCGTCGACCGCTCGGTCGCCGAAAAATCGGTTGGAATCATTTTCGATTTTCTCTCCAAAGAAGGCCCAACCGACAAGGTCCACGCTTTGCTGGATCAATTGCCCGGCGCCAACGAGGCAATCGCACAGGCGCGCGCGGCGGATGGTGGCGGAATGTTCGGCAGCATGGGTGGGATCATGGGTGTCGGCAGCCGTCTGATGGGAGCGGGCCTCGGCATGGGCGAGATTCAAGGCGTCACGCGCGAACTCATTGCCTATGCGCGCGAAAAGGCCGGGGACGAAGCGGTCGGCAGCATTGTCGACGCGATCCCGGGTCTGAGCCAGTTCATTTAGGGCGCTGCTTTATGTCCTACCCGATCGCAGATCTCGAGAATATCGCTCCGGGCGTGGCCGCGACGTTGAAGTCCGTCGGCATTCGCACCACGGGCGGACTGCTCGAGGCGGCGAAAGATCCGAAAGGCCGCAAGCGGCTCGCGACCAAGACCGGCATCGACCCGAAGCGCATCCTGCGCTGGGCCAACATGGCCGATCGCATGCGCGTCAAGGGCGTGGGCGAGGATTATGCCGAACTGCTCGAGGCGGCGGGGGTCGACACCGTGAAGGAGCTCAAGTACCGCAACCCCGCCAATCTCGCCAAGGCCATGGCCGAGGCCAACGCCAAGCGCAAGCTGGTGCGGCTGATGCCATCCGAGAAGGCGGTGGTGCGTTGGATCGAGCACGCCAAGAAGCTGCCACTCAAGATCTCCTACTGAGGGGTGGCGCGACCCTTCGCCGGGTGGCTTGACACCGCCTGACCTCGCGCGCAAAGCCACCGCATGGTCACTGTCAACGACCCCCGATCGGCGGATCGCCAGGCGGCCGACACGCCTCTTTCGGACGACACGCCTCCTTCAGGCGACACGCGTCCTTCAGGCGACACGCCCCCTTCCTGGCTGGCCCGGCTCTTAGGCGAGCGTCAGCCGTTGGTGATGGGCATTCTCAACCTCACGCCGGATTCGTTTTCCGACGGTGGTCAATTCGTCCATCCGGACAAGGCCATCGCCCATGCGCGTCGCATGATCGCGGAAGGCGCCGACATCATCGACATCGGCGCCGAGTCGACCCGGCCGTATGGGGATGCCGTCCGCGTGACCGCGTCCGAGGAGCTGCGGCGTCTCGCGCCGGTGCTGGCCCCGATCCGCGCACTCGGCGTTCCGGTCTCGATCGACACCATGAAGGCGGAGGTTGCGCGCTGGGCGTTCGATCAGGGAGCCGCGATGGTCAACGACGTGTGGGGCCTGCAGCGCGATCCGGACATGGCCGCGATGGTGTCCGAGAACGACATGCCGGTCGTCATCATGCATAACCGGGATGCTGCCGATCCGGGCATCGACATCATGGCCGACATCGAGGCGTTCTTCGCGCGATCGCTGGCGGTCGCCGCGCAAGCCGGCATCGCGCGCGACTGCATGGTGCTCGATCCGGGCATCGGTTTCGGCAAGACGCCGGAGCAGAGCATCGAAGCCATCGCCGGGCTCGGCCGGCTCAAAGCCTTCGGGCTGCCTCTCCTGGTCGGCGCCTCGCGCAAGCGTTTCATCGACAAGGTCTCGCCCGCCCCACCCGACCGGCGGATCGGCGGCTCGATTGCGGCGCATGTCCTGTCCGTGCTCAATGGGGCGGCGATCATACGCGTGCATGACGTCGCCGAGACCGTGCAGGCGCTCAAGGTCGCGGCAGCGATCCGGGGACACTCATGAGCGATGCGATCTTCATCACCGGACTTCTGATTCATGCCCATCACGGGGTCATGCCGCACGAAGAAAAGGTCGGCCAGCGCTTCGTCATCGATCTCGAGCTTGCGACCGACCTCGCCCAGGCGGCGGTCAGCGACAAGGTCGTCGACACGGTCTCCTATGCGAGCATCGTCGAGGCCGTTACCCGCGCCTTCACGACCAGGAGCTATCGCCTGGTCGAGGCCGCTGCCGGCGCGGTCGCCGATGAGGTGCTCTCCACCTTCCCCCGCATCGCCTCGGTGCGGGTCACCGTCCATAAGCCGCATGCGCCGATCGCGGCGATCTTCAACGATGTCGGCGTGACCATCCTGCGCAAGCGCCGTGGCTGAAGCGCTGATCGCGCTCGGCGGAAATGT
>DATBBS010000031.1:0-3420 GCA_036270895.1 Xanthobacteraceae bacterium | reverse complement strand
CGACCGCGCCTTCCTCAAGGCCGGCGGCGTGTTCGACGACGACTTCATCGACAGCTATATCGACCTGAAGATGTCGGAAGTGATCCGCTTCGAGCACACCCCGCATCCGGTCGAGTTCGACATGTACTATTCGGCGTGACGCGTTACCTTCCTCCCAAGATCGCGGACGCGATCTCACCTTGCGGGCGCCCTCGGGCGCCCGCTTTTTTTATCTGGCCCTCGGCGACGAGTTTCCGCCGTCATCGTCGGCGAAAGCGGACGATCCGGTAACCTCGGCGCTTGGCGGGTTCGCGGACGGTGATTGCGCTAGACGGCGAGCGAGGCGAGCGCCGCGAGAGCGGCCAGCGCCGTGGCGGCGAGGACGAGGCGCATCGTGCCGATCGTGCGCGGCCCCCACAGGTTCACTGCCCGGCGCGCGCGTATGGCGGCCGCCTCGAACTCGTTCGATGAGGAATAGATGCAGCCGAGCGCAGCCCCCGCGCGCTCGGCACTCGCCTCGAGCGCGCCGAGATCGGCCTGCAATCGGGCGACGCTCCACTGACGCAACATGGGCCAAGGCTAACCCGGACAGGTAAACAGGGCGTTGCGCCACCCCCTGGGACTGTCACAGCGTCGTCATCGGGGCCGCTTAGCTTCGAGCGACCCGAACGAAATACCACCGACCCCGACCGCCAGTGTGGCCGCAAAAGTCCGCGCGCGCCCAGGGGCGGTTGCGATTGACGCGCGCGCGGCGCCGCGCCGCCTGACGGAGACTCCCATGGCCCGGATACGCCTCGCTGCGATTGGGTTTGCGCTTTGTTGCGGGGCGATCGATCCGATATGCGCTCAGACGATCTATCCCATCGATCGCGCCGAGATCCTGGCCGGCGCAAAATTCGATTTCAAGGTCGAGTTTCCGGGGTCGCCCACACAGGCCGCCATACGCGTGACGATCAACGGCCGCGATGCCGCCGCGGCGCTCGGCCATGACGCCAGCTTCCTCCAACGGGAAGACGAGGGCGATCATGCGGCCTATTGGATCCGCGGCGCCGCTCTCGCCAATCCCGGATCCTATGCGGTCGAGGCAACCGCGGGTGACAAGACCACGCGCGTACGATGGGAGGTTTTCGGCACACCGCCCGCCAAGGCCAAGAACGTCATCCTTTTCATCGGCGACGGCCTGTCGGTCGCGCACCGGACCGCCGCACGCATCCTGTCCAAGGGCATCGTCGAAGGCCGCTATGGCGGCGACCTGGCGATCGACGACATGCCCCACATGGCGCTGGTGTCGACCTCGGGCACGGATTCCATCGTCACCGACAGCGCCAACAGCATGAGCGCCTATACGACCGGTCACAAATCCTGCGTCAATGCGATGGGGGTCTATTGCGCGCTCAACAAGAACGGCCTGGAGCATCCGCGCGTGGAGACGATCTCCGAAATCGTCAAGCGCCTGCGCGGCATGTCGGTCGGCGTCGTCACCAATACCGAGATCGAAGACGCCACGCCGGCCGCCATGATCGCTCATGTGCGGCGCCGTTCCGACTACAACGACATCGTCAGAATGTTCTTCGAGACGAAACCCGAGGTCATCATGGGCGGCGGATCGCCCAACTTCCTGGCCGCATCGACGCCCGGCTCCAAGCGCGCCGACGAGGACGATTTCATCAAGAAATTCGAATCCGCCGGCTACACCTTCGTGTCGACCAATGCCGAGCTGCAGAACGCGGCGGGCACATCGCGCAGGCTTCTCGGCCTGTTCAATACCGGCAATATCGACGGCGCGCTCGACCGCAGGCTTCTCAAGGCCGGGACCGTCTCCAGGTTCCCCGATCAACCCGACCTGACCGACCAGGTGCGCGCCGCGCTGGATATCCTCGCGAAGAACGACAAGGGCTTCGTCCTGATGGTGGAATCCGGCCGCATCGACAAATACAGCCATTCGCTCGACTGGGAGCGCGCCGTCTACGACACAATCATGCTCGACAACGCGGTCAAGCTCGCGAAGGACTTTGCGGCTCCGCGCAACGACACACTGATCGTCGTGGTGGCGGATCACGGCCATCCGGTTTCGCTGGTCGGCACCTATGACGACGCGCGTCCCGGCGAGCAGCTGCGCGACAAGCTCGGCGCCTATGCGGAGGCCGGCTATCCGAACTATCCATCGCCCGACGCGCAGGGCTATCCCGGCCGGGTCGATGTGTCGCGCCGCCTGGCCTTCACGTTCGGGGCCTATCCCGACCATTGCGATACCGGCCACCCCTATCTCGACGGCGAGAATGTGCCGGCGGTCGCCGGGGCGAGCGCCAGCATCAACGTCGCCAACGAGAAATACTGCAACATGCCAGGGGCGGCCCGGCGTGCCGGCAATCTTCCACCCAGCCTCAACAGCGGGGTCCATGCGGCCGATGACGTCGTCCTGACGGCGAGCGGCCCGGGCGCCGAGATGTTCCACGGGCGCATCGACAATACCCGGGTGTTTCGCATCATGACGACCGCGCTCGGGCTCGGCGCCGGCCCGGCGCTTTGATCCGCGTCCGGGCCGTTGCAAGCCACTTTCCGTCACGGCGCCGTCATCGATCGGCGCTATCAACGCAAGGTCGGCCTGCCGCAATGGGTCGGCAAACCCGGGCGCTCCGGCCCCAGCGCTCCGGCATCACCAAACCGATTGTGGCGTTGCGTTTTTCAGAGCGTTCCTTGCCATTAGCCGTCGTTGCGTAAGCGTATTCTGACGACGGTCATAAAGAAGGGCGGGCATTTTGCCCGCCCTTCTGTTGTCGTGTGGCGCCCGCGCTCACGCTAGGCCGCGGCATGGCGATCTCCCCCGGGCCGGCGATGGCTCGTCCAGGCGACGGTGTCGCCGGACGGCGGCCTCTCGTCGGGGGCGGGCGGAACGTCGCGCGCCGTTTCGGCTTCGACCCGGTTGCGGCCGGCCGCCTTGGCGGCATAGAGCGCCACGTCGGCGCGCGCGATCAGCGCGTTGATATTGGTGGTGCCCGCGTGCGCGGCGACACCCGCGCTCACCGTCGCCCCCACATAGCGGCCCGACACCGTGCGGGCCGCGTCCTCGAAGGCGACGCGCAGGCGCTCCGCGACCGCGATGCCCTCATCGAGCGTGCCGCGGATGATGACCGCGAATTCCTCGCCGCCGAGACGGGCCACGAAGTCGCTGGTCCTCATACTGCCGCTCGCCAACGCGGCGAACAGCTTCAAGACGTCGTCGCCGACCGCATGACCGAAGCGATCGTTGATCGTCTTGAAGTTGTCGAGGTCGAAGACCAGCACCGCCAGCGGTCGGGTGCGGCGCGCATGCTTGCCGGTGAGCTCGCGCGCGGCCTCGATCAGGCCGCGACGGTTGAACAGCCCGGTGAGCGGGTCGGTCAGCGCCGCGGTCTTGTGCATGCGCAGCGTCCGCTCCTTGGCGAGGATCAGCACGATGAA
>DATBBS010000030.1:0-2539 GCA_036270895.1 Xanthobacteraceae bacterium | reverse complement strand
GCAACCCGCCGAGCTCGAGCGCGATCTCGAGCTCGTTGGGGGTGACGAACTTGTCCCACTGATGGGTGCCGCGCGGCAGCCAGCGCAAAATATACTCGGCGCCCACGATCGCGAGCGCGAAGCTCTTGAGCGTGCGGTTGAGGGTCGCGGCGATCATCAGCCCGCCGGGCTTCACCATCGCGGCGGTCAGCCGCACGAACAGATTGACGTCGGCGACATGCTCGACCACCTCCATGGCGAGCACGATGTCGAAGCGTTCGCCCGCTGCCGACAGATCCTCGGCGGTGGTCGCCCGGTAGTCGATGGTGAGCCCATTGTCGGCCGCATGCAGCCGCGCCGCCGCGATATTGGGTTGCGCCGGATCGGCGCCCACGACCTCGGCCCCGAGCCGGGCGAGCGGCTCCGACAGGATGCCGCCGCCGCAGCCGATGTCGAGGACGCGCAGGCCCGTCAGGCAGTCGAGGCGCCTGGCATCGCGCCCGAACCGCCGGCAGGCGGCATCGCGGATATAGCCGAGGCGGACCGGATTGAACTTGTGCAGCGGCGCCATCTTGCCGCGCGGATCCCACCACTCGCCCGCCAGCGCCGCGAACCGCGCGACTTCGGCGTCGTCGACCGTGGGGGCGCCCGCAGGCGATCTGTCGCTGGCCATCGGTAGCACTCCATTAACTCTGGGATCGCAACCATACCGGGCGAGGGTGGTTGCAGCCCCGACACCCCGCCGTTATGTATACGCGCCTTTTCGGGCCGGCGCGCGGCCGTCCGGTGGCGCCCGCATTTTAGACGCATGGAGCATCGAGACCCGAGATGGCCCGGCTGGTGATGAAATTCGGCGGGAGCTCGGTGGCGGATATCGAGCGCATCCGCAACGTGGCGCGCCACGTCAAGCGCGAGGTCGGCGCCGGGCACGAGGTCGCGGTGGTGGTCTCGGCGATGGCGGGCACCACCAACCGGCTGGTCGATTGGTGCCGCGAGGCCTCGCTCCTGCATGACGAGCGCGAATACGACGCCGTGGTAGCGTCGGGCGAGCAGGTCACGTCGGGGCTGCTCGCGATCGCGTTGCAACAGATGGACGTCAAGGCGCGCTCCTGGCAGGGCTGGCAGTTGCCGATCAAGACCTCGGACGCTCATGGGTCGGCCCGCATCCTCGATATCAACGCCGACGAGCTGATCCGGCGTTTCAAGGCGTGCAGCGAGGTCGCCGTCATTTCCGGCTTCCAGGGCGTGCACCCGGAGACCGGCCGCGTCACCACGCTCGGCCGCGGCGGCTCGGACACCTCGGCGGTCGCCATCGCGGCCGCCATCCGGGCCGAGCGCTGCGACATCTACACCGACGTCGACGGGGTCTACACCACCGATCCGCGCGTGGTGCCGAAGGCGCGCCGGCTCGCCAAGATCGCGTTCGAGGAGATGCTCGAAATGGCCTCGCTCGGCGCCAAGGTCATGCAGGTGCGCTCCATCGAGCTCGGCATGGTTCACCAGGTGCGGATCTTCGTGCGCTCGTCCTTCGACAAGCCCGAGGACATCGATCCCCACACCTCCCCTCCCGGAACCCTCATTTGCGACGAGGCGGAAATCATGGAACAGCAGGTCGTCACCGGCATCGCCTTCTCCAAGGACGAGGCGCAGATCGCCATCCGGCGGGTCCAGGACAAGCCCGGCGTCGCCGCCTCGATCTTCGGGCCGCTGGCCGAGGCCAACATCAATGTCGACATGATCGTGCAGAATGTCTCGAGCGACGGGGCGACGACCGACCTCACCTTCACGGTCCCGGCGGCCGACTACGAGCGCGCCAAGGGCACGATCGACAAGGCGCGCGGCCAGATCGGCTATGAACGGCTCGACACGGCGACCGACGTGGCCAAGATCTCGGTCATCGGGATCGGCATGCGCAGCCATGCGGGTGTCGCCGCCAATGCGTTCCGGGCGCTCGCCGACCGCGGCATCAATATCCGCGCCATTACGACCTCCGAAATCAAGTTTTCGCTGCTGATCGATGCCGCCTTCACCGAGCTTGCGGTCAGGACCCTGCATTCGCTCTACGGGCTCGACAAATAGCGCCGGCCGGCGCCGCCGGCTTGCCCACGCGGCCCGGTCCCTCGGGCATTTTGCCCGCCCCGACCGGCCGCTCGCAGCGCACACGCATCATGGCGCGTCATGATTGCGGGGGTATGACGCAACCGGCGGATTTTGGCGCGCTGCAACATGGCGTTTTGCTTGCGGCACGCATGTTGCATTGGCTATAGGCGTTGAGACGGCGGCGCGGGCAGGTGTGGTCCGGCGCAATCTCAATGATGGACAGAGAGCCCGCTCAGGCTCGCTCCCGAGCGCTTTCCGATCAGATTGAATCGAAAAGCGCCCTGGATTCTTTGTTGGTCGCATTTTCCGGCGGACCCGATTCGCCGGAAAATGCCCGAACGGCCCGAAAGGACCTCACGCGATGCGTGGCGCGCTTGGCGGTCCGCGCGTGCTGCTGCGACGGCTTCGCGAGGTGATGGCGGAGCCGGTCAGCGCGCAGGATCGCCTGGACAAGATCGTG
>DATBBS010000029.1:0-1719 GCA_036270895.1 Xanthobacteraceae bacterium | reverse complement strand
GATTGTTCCAGCCGTCAGAGCGCCTTAAATGGTGGTGATACCGGATTCGCCCGTCCGGGCCGGGCGTTTCGCGGTGATTTTGCCAGTCAATCGGGGGGCACGGCCCCCACCCACCAGGATCGGACGATGTCCCGCCAAGACGCCAACGCCGCTTTTGCCCTCACGTCGTTTCTCTACGGCAGCAACGCTCCCTACATCGAGGACCTGCAGGCCCGCTACGAGGCCGACCCGAAATCGGTCGACGCGGAGTGGCAGGCCTTCTTCGCGAGCCTCAAGGACAATGCGGCGGACGTGAGCCGGAGCGCCCGCGGGGCGTCGTGGCAGCGGCCGAACTGGCCGGCGCCCGAGCGCGGCGAGCTCGTCTCCGCGCTCGACGGCGACTGGCACGAGGTCGAGAAGACCATCGGCGACAAGCTCACCGCCAAGGCGCAAACGAGCGGCATCGAGCTCGCGTCCGGCGACGTCCTGCGGGCGACCCGCGATTCCATCCGCGCCCTGATGCTGGTCCGCGCCTACCGGGTGCGCGGCCATCTGCACGCCAACCTGGACCCGCTCGGGCTGGAGGCGCCGCGCGATCACGAGGAGCTCGATCCGCGCTCCTACGGCTTCGGCGACGCCGATCTCGACCGCCCCATCTACCTCGACCACGTGCTCGGCCTGGAATTCGGCACGCTGCGCCAGATGGTCGCCATCCTGCGGCGCACCTACTGCCAGACCCTCGGCATCGAGTTCATGCATATTTCCGATCCCGCCCAGAAGGCCTGGCTGCAGGAACGCATCGAAGGCGCCGACAAGGAGATCAGCTTCACCCGCGAGGGCAAGCGCGCGATCCTCAACAAGCTGGTCGAGGCGGAAGGCTTCGAGAAGTTCTGCGACGTCAAGTTCACCGGCACCAAGCGTTTCGGCCTCGACGGCGGCGAGTCCATGATCCCGGCGCTCGAGCAGATCATCAAACGCGGCGGCGCGCTCGGCGTGAAGGACATCGCGATCGGCATGGCGCATCGCGGCCGATTGAATGTGCTGGCGCAGGTGATGGGCAAGCCGCACCGCGCCATCTTCCACGAGTTCAAGGGCGGCTCCTCGAGCCCCGACGACGTCGAAGGCTCGGGCGACGTGAAATATCACCTCGGCGCCTCCTCGGACCGCGAGTTCGACGGCAACCGAGTCCATCTGTCGCTGACCGCCAACCCGTCGCATCTCGAGATCGTCAACCCGGTCGTGCTCGGCAAGGTGCGCGCCAAGCAGGACCAGAACGGCGCGACGCCGGACGACCGCCGCATGGTCATGCCGCTGCTGATCTCGGGCGACGCTTCCTTCGCGGGCCAGGGCGTGATCGCCGAATGCTTCGGGCTGTCCGGGCTGCGCGGCCATCGCACCGGCGGCTCGGTGCATTTCATCGTCAACAACCAGATCGGGTTCACCACCTATCCGCGCTACAGCCGCTCCTCGCCCTACCCGTCCGACGTCGCCAAGATGATCGAGGCGCCGATCTTCCACGCCAATGGCGACGATCCGGAGGCCGTGGTGTTCGCCGCCAAGATCGCGACCGAGTTCCGGCAGAAATTCCAGAAGCCGGTCGTGATCGACATGTTCTGCTACCGGCGGCACGGCCACAACGAAGGCGACGAGCCGTCCTTCACCCAGCCGCTGATGTACAAGAAGATCGCCGAGCACCCGACCACGCTCGCGATCTACACCAAGAAGCTCATCGCCGAGAAC
>DATBBS010000028.1:0-2725 GCA_036270895.1 Xanthobacteraceae bacterium | reverse complement strand
CAGAGTTACGTCATTGTCGAGCTGCGCCTGGCCAACGGCGTGGAGGGCGTCGGCGAAGCCGCAACTCTCGGCGGACCGCGCTGGAGCGAGGAGAGCGTCGAGAGCATCAAGGCTGCGATCGACGCCTATCTCGCGCCCGCGTTGATTGGAGCTCCGGCGAACCGGTTCGCGGCGGCGCGCATTCGTATGGACGAGGCGGCAAAGCGCAACAACGCCGCAAAGGCCGCGATCGAAAGCGCGCTCTTCGACGCGGTCGGCAAGACGCTTGGTGTTCCCGCCGTGCAGCTGCTCGGCGGCGAGGTACGCGAGAGCGTCCCGGTGCTGTGGACGCTCGCTTCCGGCGACCCCGCCCAGGAGATCGAAGAGGCGGAAAGGAAATTAGCGGCGCGCCTGCACAACACCTTCAAAGTAAAGATCGGCGCCCAGTCACCGGAAGCCGACCTCGCCCGCCTGCGCCGCCTCGCCGGCGCGCTCGCCGGCCGTGCCAGTCTGATTGTGGACGCCAACCAGGCCTGGGACGAGACGACGGCGCTACGCTGCCTGCCAGTCCTGGCCGAGCTCGGCGTGCGGCTCGTGGAGCAACCGCTGCCGGCCTGGAACCTTGCCGGCATGGCACGGCTGCGCGGGCGCTCGACCTTGCCGCTGATGGCCGACGAGTGCGTGTTCTCGGCGCACGACATGCTGGACGTCGCGCGCACCGGGGCGGCTGATGTTGTCTCGCTGAAGCTGGTAAAACATGGCGGACTGCTCGCCACGCGCGATGTCGCGGCGGTGGCCGAGGCAGCCGGGATTGGTCTCTACGGCGGTTGCCTGCTCGAGAGTTCGATCGGCGCCGCGGCGCATCTGCAGGTCTTCGCCGGGTTGCGCGAACTCGCCTGGGGCTGCGAACATTTCGGCCCGCAGATCCTCGTCGACGATCTTGTCGAGGAGCCGCTGCGCTTCTCGGATTTCCGGATCCACCTGCCGGCCGGGCCCGGCCTCGGCGTCACGCTGAATCAGGATAAGCTGCGCCACCACGCGCGACGCTGACATTGAACAGTCAGGCCAAGTTAGCTAATTAGAATGACTAACCGAGGACCATCATGGACGACATGGTTTCAATACACGCCGCCAAGACCCACCTTTCGCGGCTTTTGGCGCGCGTCGAGGCGGGGGAGGTCATCACAATCGCGCGCGGGCGGACACCCATAGCCAAATTGGTGCCTGTCGCCCCCCCGGCCAAACGGGAATTCGGAGCAATGCGCGGACAAATCAGTATTGGCCCGGAGTTTTTCGAGCCGTTGCCTGACGACGAACTGGAACGCTGGGATCAATAGCGGGTGCGATTGCTTCTTGATACCCATGCCCTGATTTGGTGGCTTGCCGGCGATCCGTTACTTTCTGCAAATGCGAAGGCAGCTGTCCTCGATCCGGCTAACGAAGTATTCGTCAGTGCGGCATCAGCTTGGGAGATCGCGACCAAGTTCCGGATCGGGAAATTACCCCACGCCGGTGCGCTTGCGGGGAATGTTCGTGACGCGCTGGCGAATCAGGGGTTTCTGGAGCTTCCGATCACGGTGCAGCACGGGCAGGCGGCGGGAAATCTTCCCGGTCCTCATCGTGATCCGTTCGACCGTATGCTGATCGCTCAGACAACCCTCGCCGACCTCGTACTACTCTCGAACGAGGCCGTTTTCGACCGCTACGGAATCCGCCGGCTCTGGTAGGCTCAGCCGAACCTTTGCGCGATGTGGGCGTAGAGGGCGCGCAATGCGGTGGCTTCGGCGCCTTCGGGGCGGCCGGGGCGGCTTTGCGGGTTCCATGCCATCACGTCGAGATGCGCCCAGGGAATGCCGGGGTCGACGAACTCCTGCAGATAGAGCGCCGCGGTGACGGCGCCGGCATGCGGCGATTCCGAGACGTTGTTGATGTCGGCGATCTTGCTGTCGATCATCTTGCGGTAGGGACGCCACAGCGGCATCCGCCACATCGGGTCTTCCTCGGCCGCGGCGGCGTCGAGCAGGCCGCGGGCGAGCTCCTCGTCGTTGCAGAAGAGCGCCGCCAATTCGGGGCCGAGCGCGACCCGCGCCGCCCCGGTCAGGGTCGCCATGTCGATCAGCAATTCCGGTTGCTCGGTGGAGGCTTCGGCCAGCGCATCGCATAGGATCAGCCGACCTTCCGCGTCGGTGTTGCCGATCTCGACGGTCAGCCCCTTGCGGGTGCGCACGATGTCGAGCGGGCGCATCGCGTTGCCGGAAACTGCGTTCTCGACGCAGGGCAACAGCACGCGCAGGCGCACCGGCAGCGCGGCGTCCATGATCGCCTGCGCGAGACCCAACACGATCGCTGCGCCGGCCATGTCCTTCTTCATCAGCCGCATGCCGGATGCGCTCTTCAGGTCGAGCCCGCCGCTGTCGAAGCACACCCCCTTGCCGACCAAGGTCACTTTCGGCGCTGCCGGGTCACCCCAGACGATGTCGACGAGCCGCGGGGCGCGCGCGCTCGCGCGGCCGACCGCGTGGATGGTCGGGTAATTCTCGGCGAGCAGGTCGTCGCCGACGATGACGCGATGGCGGGCGCCGGCAGCCCTCGCGACGCGTACCGCTTCGCCGGCGAGCTCCTTGGGCCCGAGGTCTCCGGCCGGCGTGTTGGCGAGGTCGCGGGCGAGAAACACCGCCGCGGCGAGCCGCTCGACGCGGCCGCGATCGGCATTCTCGGGCCACACCAATGTCGCGGCGGATCGGGG
>DATBBS010000027.1:0-4364 GCA_036270895.1 Xanthobacteraceae bacterium | reverse complement strand
CTGGCCGTCCGGACTGACCGACATGACGGCGTTGTAGATCTTGCCGTCGCGCGGATCGAGAATGGTGCCGTCCTCGTATTTCAATCCCTGACGCTTCATGCCGCGGATGAAGGAGAGTCCGAGCACCGGCGCGTTCTTGCGGTCGTCCTCGCATTTGGTGCAGACCATGCCGGAATTCTCGCCGGGCTTTGGGAACGTCTTGGCAATGGCGCCTTCGAAAACGCCGTTGCGCTCCACCATCAGAACCCAGATGACGGGCTTTCCATCCTCGGTCTTCTGCCACAGGCCCGCAGCCGTCGTATCCGCCGCCGGAACCGACGACGCCGACGCGGCGAGAGCCGCGATTGCGGTCACGATCAGGGTCGCCAGCCGTTTCATTCGATAGTTCCCCATGACGGTCGCCGGTGAGGACTCAGCGCTTCGCCCCACAATATGGTCATTTCACGACTTGGCGACGTTTGACAAGGCCGCCGCACTGCCCGTCAGGCGGCGGAAGGAACTCGCCGCGGAAACAGCAGGCGCTGATAAAGGAAGCCGATCCCGACCAGCACCAGTCCAAGTCCGATGAATGACAAGGCCCGCCACACGCCCGCAAGGTCGGCCATGTCGACCAGAAACACCTTGCCGATGGTGAGCAGCGTGACCGCCGCCGAGGCGAGGCGCACGGGTTTCGAGGACAGTGCGATTCCGGCGAGCAACAGCACGACGCCGAAACCGAGCCAGACCGCCGAGTAGGTGTATTGCTCGGCATTGGTCATCGGACCCTCGGTGAGGACCGGGCCTTGATAGAGGCGCGTGACCTGGAGCGAGAGGTAGAGCAGCGCCAGCCCGACGCTGACCGCCGCCGCCAGAGCGCGATAGGGCATCGGGCGCGTGGTGCGGGCGATGAGGGCGAGAATGATCGCCAGCGCGGCCGGGAGCCCGTAGCCGAGCAGGATCAGGTTGAAGAAAGCGCCGCCGACCGGCTCGCCCGTGAAGAGCGGATTTTCGGCGAGCATCAAGCCGAACACGATTCCCGCCAGCGCGAGACCGGCGATGATCAGCGCGCCGGCATCATGGATGATGCTGCGGGTGCGGCCACGCAGGCGCTCGAGGCCGATCGCCATGGCGAGCCCGACCGAGACCTGAAGGGCGAGCTCCGCGAGGCCGCTGCTCTGCACGAACACGTCGCCGTCGTTCATGAAATGGCGAATCTCGAGGAAAGCGAGCAGCACCGAGAACAGGATCGCGGCGGCATCGACCGCGCGCGCCGGCGCGTCGTCGGCGCGCTGGCGCAGCATATGGCCACCGACCCAGAACGCCAGCGCCGGGACGCCGTAGCCGTAGAGCAGCCAGTTGAAGATCGGCGTCGTGCCGACGTCGTCGCCGACGATGCGCGGCTCCCACCCGATGCGCGCGAGCACAAGCGCCGTGATCGCGGCCGCGAGCCAGCGCAGCATCGGCAGCGGACGCTGCGCCGCCACCCAGGCGATGCCGGGGACCGTCAAGGCGAGCGCGACCGTGAGCCAGCCTTTCTCGAGCGCGAAGGTCATCGCGAGTGCGAGCGCCGCGACCGCGCCGGAGGCATAAATCGCCTGAGCGGCCGCGCCGCCGGGGCGTGGGGCGCGCCGGGCGAGCGTGTCGGCGGCGACCGCGAACAGTGCCGCCAGCACCAGGGCGAGGCCCGCGAATGGAATAGATCGCTCCCAGCCGGCGACCCGATAATAGAGCGCGATCAGGATCGCGATCGGCGCGAGCGCGCCCGACGCCGCCCACAGGATCGGAACGAGCGGGCGTTCCGAGCGCCCCTGCGCCAGGAAGCCGGCGCCACCGAACAGCAGGGCGAACAGAGTGCCGAGCGCCAAATGGAAGCCGGTATAGGCCTGGGCGGGATCCGGAATGGCGCCCGCGCTCGGACCGCCCGGCAGAACCAGCCGTTCGACGACGGGCTGGACCGACCAGGAAATCACGACCAGGGCCGCGAGCCCGGCCACGGCCGGAACCGCCGCCGCCGCCGCGTCGCTGCGCCAGGCGATCCCGACCGTGGCGGCCACCATGAGGCTGAGCACGATCAATGCGGACGTGTCGTGGCGCCAGGCGATCACGAGCACGGCGGCGGCAAACACATAAGCCGCGAGCGCCCCGGAAGACACCGCGTCGATCCTGTCCGGCTCGGCGGGCGGACCATAGAGCAGTCCGGCGACGATCAGGAGCGCCGCGAGCCCGAAACCCACCACCGCATGGAATGCGTGCGGCGCGAGCGAGGGCACGCGCAGATCATGGATGCCCGGGAGCATCCAGGCGACGCCGAAGCCGATTCCCATGATCGCCAGCCAGCGCCACAAGCGGGCGCGTGCCAGTGCGAACGAGGCAGCCGTGACGACCGCGAGATAGACGTAGAGCGTCCAGTAGTTCGGCCGATCGGCGGCGACGAGCAACGGCGTAACCTCGGCGCCCACGAGGCCGAGCGCCGCGAGTGCCGGCCCGTGCAGCAGCGCGGCGGCGAGCGTCGTGAGCGCGACCACGCCGAGGAGCACGAAGGCAAGCGCCGGATCGAGAAATCCGTAAAGCGCATAGGCCGCATAGACGGTCGCGTAGGCGACGGCGGTGCCGGCCGCCGTCAGGATGCTCGGAATATGCGCCGTCGGCAGGCCGGGCAGGCCGGAGATCCGCTCCGCGCGGCGCGTCCATTCGCCGGCACCGACCAGCGCGGCCGCCAGCAAGGCGGCGAGGAATATCTTGACGCCCGGCCCGATCAGATCCTGCTCGATCGAATAGCGCACCAGAAAGAAGCCGCCGAGCGCGAGCGCGAGGCCGCCGACCCATACCACCCAGCGGGTCCCGAACCGCTCTTCGAAAGAGATCGCCGGCTCGGCCGGGCGAGGCGCGGCCGGCGCCGCGGCGGTGACTTGTGGCGGACTTGGCGGCGCGCCGGCGGGTTCCGGCGGCACCGGCGGCAATGGGGGAGCCGATGGGGGCGTTGCCGCCTCCACGTTCGTCTCAACCTCCGGCGGGGGCCGATCAATGGTCGATTGTGGCGCGGCGGCGGGCGGGACCTGCGCCATCCGCCGCTCCAGCGCCGCCAGGCGCAGGTCGAGCGCGCGGGTGCGGTCGCGCGCCCCGATGGCGATCGCGAGCGCCGCAATGGCGGCGACCGGAAACGCCAGCGCGACGAGAATCAGGATCGACCACATGGCTCGCCCCCCGGCGGCAGCTTGCAGGTGATGCTAAGCCGGCCGCCCATAAAGGTGAATGGACCGCGCAGCTGAATCTTGCGCGGCCTGTGTATTGGTCGGGCGGCGCGCCCGAAGGGTTCGCGGCCAATCGGAAAATTCTACGGTGTCGTCGCCCGGGCAGTGACGCAGTCAGGTCAGCCGCGTCCACCGACCCGCAGGCCCGGCGAGGGACGCTCCTGGATCACCTCGCGCCGGAAGCGAAAGATCGCGGCCGGCCGTCCGCCCGTCGCGGTCCAGGTCTCGCCGGTCGGCTCGACCAGCGCGCCGGTCTCGACCAGGCGGCGGAAATTCTGCTTGTGCAGGTGCCGGCCGGAAATCGCCTCCACCGTGGTCTGCAAGTCGGTCAACGTGAATTCGCCCGCCATCAGCTCGAAAATCACCGGCCGGTATTTGAGCTTGGCGCGCAGCCGCGCGATGGCGGTCGCCAGGATACGGCGATGATCATGCCGCATCGGCTCGCCCAGCTCGGGCAGGGCGGTACGCTCGAGCGCGGCCTTGCGGCCGTCGCGGCGCGCTTCCTCGACAAGCCCGGCTTCGTAGAGCAGCTCGTAGCGGTCGAGCACTTTCTCCTCGTCCCATGGGCTGCCGCCGGCGGCAAAACATTGGCGCAGGCGTTCCCGCCGGCTGAGCGGCCGGGGCGGGTCGTCGCGCGTCTCGTGCTGTGCCCAGGCGTCGAGTGCAGGCAGGATCGTGCGGTCGAGAATCTCGGGGCGGCCCGCGCGCCAGTCCTCCCACGGGAAGAAGCGGTACCATGGCTTGAACCCGGCGCCCGAGGAGCGCAGCGCCGGCGCACTGTCCGGCATGCGGGTGAGCGCCAGATAGCCGACCGACACCGCATGCGGCGCGCGGTCGCCGGGGCGGGAATGCCGGCCGCGGTCCCCAAAGGTATAGAGCTGCTCGACATAGCCGACCGCGAGCCCGGTCTGCGCCTTCACCCAGGCGCGCAGGCCGATCTCGAAAGTGTGGTGCTCGAGCGGATCGAATCGGCCCGACGGCAATCCGGTGAGAGTGGCGCCGTCGCCCGCCATCAAGGTCATCGGCTCGTCGCCGTCGACCGCCACGATCGCGGCGACGAGCTCGATCTCGATCGCGGTCCGGTCGGCGGCACTCATGCGCTCACGCGAGGTCGAGCCGGAACGGCACGCCTTC
>DATBBS010000026.1:0-6587 GCA_036270895.1 Xanthobacteraceae bacterium | reverse complement strand
AAATACGGCGGCTCGATGCTGTCGACCATGAACAACACCAGCCGCCATGTGCGGATGTATCAGTCGGAGAATCTGGAATTCATCGTCAACCAGTCGATCTGGTTCGAGGGCGAGGCGAAATTCGCCGACCTGATCCTGCCGGCCTGCACCAATTTCGAGCGCGTCGACATCAGCGAATGGGCGGGGCTCGGGGGCTACGGCCACCACGGCCAGCAGCAGCTCAATCACCGCGTCATCGTGTTCCAGGCGCCCGCGATCGCGCCGCTCGGGGAATCCAGGTCCGATTATTGGATCTTCAACGAGATCGCCAAGCGGCTCGGGCTCGCCAACTACTTCTCCGAAGGCGTCAACGAGATCGACTGGGTCAAGCGCCTGTTCCAGGCCTCCGACCTGCCCAAGCGCATCTCGTGGAAGAAATTCATCCAGCGCGGCTATTACGTGGTGCCGGCCGAGAAGGAGAAGCTGCGCGCCCCGGTGTCGTTCCGCTGGTTCTGGGAGAACCGCAAGAAGGACGTGCCGGAAGCCCAGCCGCTGCCCTCCGACTACAACGGCGACTATCTGCGCGGCTTGCAGACCCAGTCGGGCAAGCTCGAATTCGAGTGTTCCAGCCTGAAGCGCTTCCACGATCCCGAGCGGCCGCCGATCGTCAAATACGAGCCGTCATGGGAAGGCGCGCATTCGGGCGAGATGTTCGAGCGCTATCCGCTGCAGATGCTCACGCCGCATTCCAAATACAGCTTCCACACCCAGGGCGACGGCAAGAGCTCGTTCCTGCTCAACATCCCGGACCACCGCGTCAACGTCGAGGGCTATTATTACTGGATCATCCGCATGAACGCCGAGGACGCGGCGGCGCGCGGCATCCGGAGGCACGACCTGGTCAAGGTCTACAACGACCGCGGCGCGGTGATCTGCGCGGCGCTGCCGACCCAGCGCCTGCCGCGCGGCGTCTGCCACGGCTACGAATCCTCCGCCACCTACGATCCGATGGGAGAGCCCGGCCGCTCGGTCGATCGCGGCGGCTGCCTCAATTTGCTCACGCCCGAGCGCACCCAGACCAAGTCGACCCATTCGCTCGCCGGCGCCAACTCGCTGGTGCAGATCGAGGTGTGGGACCGCCGCACCGAGCATGTGTCGGGCGCCTTCGCCCAGATGGACAAGGACCGGCAGGTGAAGGAGACGCTGAAGGCGGCGGAGCTGGTGCCGGCGAAATAGCGACGATCCGTAGGGTGGGTTGAGCGAAGCGAAACCCACCATTTATCGAACCGCAATCGATGGGTTTCGGCCTTCGGCCTCAACCCATCCTACGAAATGATCCGCGAGTATCCCCAATGTCCAAATGGAACATGATCATCGACGTGGCCGAGTGCACCAATTGCCAGTTGTGCACGCTCGCCACCATGGACGAATATGTCGGCAACGACTGGCCGGGATATTCCGCGCCGATGCCGCGCCACGGCCACAAGTGGATCAACATCCTGCAGAAGGAGCGCGGCCAGGCGCCGATGATCGACATCGCCTATGTGCCGTCCATGTGCAACCACTGCGACGACGCGCCCTGCATCAAGGCCGCCAAGGACGGCGCCATCGCCAAGCGCGAGGACGGCATCGTGGTCATCGACCCGGTCAAGGCCAAGGGACAGAAGCAGCTGGTGGACGCCTGCCCCTACGGCCACATCTGGTGGAACGAGGAGCTCGGGCTGCCGCAGGCCTGGCCGTTCGACGCCCATCTGATCGATCAGGGTTGGCAGCAGACCCGCGGGCAGCAATCCTGCCCGACCGGCGCCATGCGGGCCATCAAGGTCGACGACGCTGAGATGGACCGGATGGCGCGCGATGAGGGCCTCGCGGTGATGAAGCCCGAGCTGGGCACGCGCCCGCGCGTCTATTACCGCAATCTCTGGCGCTATGCGACATGCTTCATCGGCGGCTCGCTGTCGGCCGAGCAGGGCGGCGCCGTCGACTGCGTGGAGGGCGCGAAAGTTCGGCTGATGAAGGCCGGCAAGCCGGTGGCCGAAACGACGAGCGACAACTACGGCGACTTCAAATTCGACAGGCTCGAGGAAAGCTCCGGCGCCTACACGGTCGAGATCGAGGCGCCCGGCCGGCCCCGCAAGACCGTCGAGGCGAAGCTCGGCGACAGCGTCAATCTGGGCGAGATCAGGCTGTGATTTGTCATGTCCGGCCTTGTGCCGACTTACCGTCATTGCGAGCGAAGCGAAGCAATCTCCACCACGCGTCATGCGCAAGTGAAGAGAGATTGCGTCGCCTCGCTCGCAATGACAGTCGATAGCCCATGCTCGATTCGTTGCTGACGGCGCTCGCGCCCGTCGTCGAAGCCCTGCTGCGCCTCATGGTCGGCCTCGCGCTGGTGCCGCACGGGCTGCGCATGACCTTCGGCTTGTTCGCCCATAGCGGGCTGAAGGTCCGCAATCTCACCCAGCTTGCGGCCCAGCTCGACGGCGACGGCTATCGCCCGGGCCGGCTATGGGCGCCGTTGATCTCGCTGACCGAGCTCGTCGCCGGGCCGCTGCTCGCGCTCGGCCTGTTCACGCGCATCGCCGCCGTGCCGATCGTCATCTTTCTCATCGTGTCGTGCTGGGAGCGCTGGCACAAAGGTGGCTGGTTCTGGAACACGCAAGGGCTGGAATACACCCTGATGTGGACGATCGCGGCAGCGTATTTTTTGGCGCGCGGCGGTGGCGTGTATTCGCTGGACTATTGGGTGTTCGGCTGGGCGTCGTGATCCGCGCTTACCCACACGCGACGTCATTGCCCGCGAAAGCGGGCAATCCAGTACTCCCGGGATTGGCAATTGTGCGGCGCCGGCACGGCGTACTGGATTCCCCGCTTTCGCGGGGAATGACACCTATCGTGTTGCAAGGGCCGCGCCTACCGTCCCGCTCGCAACCGCGCCAGCAGCTCGGGCGAGGGATATGAATCCGCCGGCAGGCCGAATTTCATCTGCATCGCCTTGATGGCGGCGCGGGTGGAGATGCCGACCTTGCCGTCGGCGCCGCCGACGTCGTGGCCGGCGCGCCCCAGCAATTGCTGGATCTCGCGCACCTCTTCGGGCGTCACCTTGGGGATCGGCCCGGTCGAGCGCGTCATCGCGGGCGCGCCGGTAAGCCGGGTCGCGTAATAGGCCGCGGTCGTCGAATAGACCAGCGAGTTGTTCCACTTCAGATAGACCTGGAAATTGTCATAGGCCAGGAAGGCCGGCCCGAAGCGCCCCATCGGCAGCATCAGCGAGGCCGGAACGTTGTCGGCCGGCAGCGCGCGGCCGCCCGGATAGGTGACGCCGAGCTGCGCCCACTTGGTGCGCGGCAGCTGGATCGCGAGGTCGGCCTGGTCCCACGGCAGGTTCGCCGGCACCCGCACCTCCTGCAGCCAGGGCTCGCCGCGCTTCCAGCCGAGGCTCACCAGATAGGCGCCGGTCGAGCCGATCACGTCGGCGGCGCTTTTAAGCAGGTTGCGCTTGCCGTCGCCGTCATAGTCGACCGCGTTCTTGATGTATTCGGACGGCATCATCTGGGTCTGCCCGAGCTCGCCCGCCCAGGAGCCGATCATCTCGGGCGCCGTGAGGTCGCCGCGCTCGATCAGCCGCAGCGAGTCGAACAGATGGCCGCGGAACATCTCGGAGCGGCGGCAGTCATAGGCGAGCGTTGCGAGCGAGCGGATCGAGTGATCCTTGCCCATGTTGGAGCCGAAGTCGCTTTCGAGGCCCCAGAAGGCGGTGATCACGGCGGCCGGCACGCCGTATTGCTGCTCCTCGCGCGCGAAGGTCGCGGCGTTCTTCTTGATCTGGTTCTGGCCGTTGCCGATCCGCCCGCCGGCCAGCATCTTGTCGGAGAATTGCAGGAAATCCTGGGCGAAGAATTTCTGCCCGCGGTCGATGTTGATGATGCGCTGGTCGAGCACCAGGTAGGGCGAGGCGGCCGCGATCGCGCCGCGCGAGATGCCCTGCGCTTCCGCCTCCTGCTTGAACTTCTGCAGCCAGACGTCGAAGCTGCCGGTGTTGCGGCAGTTCGGCGCGGTGGCGGCCGCGGCGTCGTGGCCGGTGACCGCAAGGAGCACGGCCGCAAACAGGAGGGCCACCCCTGACGTTCTCAAAAATGCGTGCCTCATGATGAACCCGCCGATCGATTCGGTTGAACGTCCCATCATATGAAATTTCAGCCGAACCGGCCGACAAATTCGCTGACGGTGCCAGGGCCGAGCGTGATGAGCCGAAATTGCCCGGGCTGGACCCCGTCACCCCCGCGCCGGCGCCACCAGCTTCTCCACCGCCGCCGCAATCGACAGCAGCTTGCGGTCCGCTCCCGTTTCGCCGACCAGCGTGAGGCCGACCGGCGCGTCGCCGGCCTTGTGGCAGGGGAGCGAGATCGCGCAGCGGTCGAAGAAATTGACCAGCGACGGATTGCGCAGCAGCATCGCATTGGCGATCCGCGCCGCGTCGGCGGTCGCGAGATCGCGCAGCGCTGGCGCGATGATCGGCACCGTCGGCATCACCAGCGCGTCGTAGGGCGCCGTGGTCTCGTTGACCCGCCGGATCATCTCCTCGCGCAGCCACTGGAGCTCGATATAGTCGGCCGCATCCTGCTCCTTGCCGCGCTCGATGCGGGCGAGCACGAAGGGATCGTACTCCTTCGCCTTCACCTTGATGAGCGGCCGGTGGACCGCATAGGCCTCGGCGGTCACGAAACCGCCTTTGCGGTTGATTTCTGCGAGCTCGCCGAGCTCGCGCAGCGGGATGTCGACGAGACGGGCGCCCGCGCCGCTGAGCGCGCTCAGCGCCGCCGCAAAGGCGCGGCCCACCTGGGGGTCGAGCCCGTCGAGCACCAGCGTCTGCGGCACGGCGAGCCGCAGGCCGTCGAGCGGAAAGGCGGGGAGTTCGGCCGGCGCTTGTCCGGCCAGAATGGCGTCGATCACCGCGCAGCAGGCGACCGTCGGTGCGAGCGGACCGATCGAGTCCAGCGTCTGCGCCAGCGGCATGGTGCCGTCGGTCGGCACGCGCACCGCGGTGGGCTTGAACCCGACGATCCCGCACAGCGCCGCCGGGATGCGGCAGGAGCCGCCGGTGTCGGTGCCGAGCGCTGCCATCGCCATGCCGTCGCTGACCGATACGGCCGCGCCCGATGACGATCCGCCCGGGATGCGGCCGGTCTTGCGGTCATACGGGTTGCGCGGCGTGTCGTAATGCGGGTTGATGCCGAGCCCCGAAAACGCGAACTCGGTCATGTTGGTGCGGCCGATCGGGACGAATCCGGCCGCCCGCAGCCGAGCGATCGCGGTGGCGTCGCGCGTCGCCGGCGGCGCGTGCCGCAACGCGACCGAGCCGGCCGTCGTCACGTCGCCTGCCACGTCGAACAGATCCTTGATCGAGATCGGAATTCCGGCGAACAGCGACGGCGTGGCGCCGCGTCGCCGCAGCGTGTCGTAGGTCTCGGCCGCCGTCCTGGCGCTTTCGCCATAGACCTTGAGGAAGGTGCGCGAGCCTTCTCCGGCCGCATCCTTGATGCGCTCGAGGCATTGGTCGACCAGCGCCCGGCTCGCTTCCCCGGTTTCGAGCCGCGTGGCAATCTGGTTCAGCGTCGGCATGGAGTCATCGGATTTTTGGACCTTGCGGCGGGGGGTGGCGGCGGGAGACTCACGCATGCTTGCATACGGTGCCACGTTGAAATTTCAAGCCATTTCGGATTTTGCCCAGCCGCCTTCGCCTGATAAGTTCGCTCCGGCTGGTTGGAGCGTGAAGGAGTCCTGGTGTCCCGCCGAACACTCAAACTGACACTGCAAAGCGACAATAGCGCAACGCCTCGCAATGTTCCAATCGACGACCTGGTGGTGGCGGGATGGACCGGCCGCGACCCGGCGGCGGTGGAAAAGCACATCCGGGAGCTGGAAAGGCTCGGCGTGAAACGTCCGGCCACGACCCCGATCTTCTATCGGGTGTCGGCGGCGCGGATCACCACCGATGCGGAGATCGAGGTCGTGGGCGAGCGGTCGGGCGGCGAGGTCGAGTTCGTGCTGCTGCAGCATGACGGCCGCCTCTGGGTCGGCGCCGGATCGGACCACACCGACCGCGAGGTCGAGACCTATGGGGTCACCGTCTCCAAGCAGATGTGCGACAAGCCGGTCGCGCCCGCCTTCTGGGCCTATGACGAGGTCGCGCCGCACTGGGACAGGCTCATGCTGCGCGCCCATGTGGTGGAGGGCGGCGCGCGCGTGCTCTACCAGGAGGGCGCGGTCGCCGCCATGATGGACCCGAAAAGCCTGCTCGCGCGCCACACCCCGGATGGCCGGCTCGCCGACAACACCCTGATGTTCTGCGGCACGCTCGCCGCCAAGGGCGGGGTGCGGCCGACCGGCCACTTCGCGTTCGAGCTCGAGGACCCGGTCAAGCAGCGAAAGATCGCGCACGCCTATGCGGTGCGCTGCCTGCCCGTTCTGGGCTGAAGGACATCAACCATCCGTGTCGGAGACACCACCATGCCAATGAACAAGCCGCATATCGAGTTCACGCCCGTCGACATGAAGCAGGGTTGGCACACGCCGCCCGGTTATCCGTCCGGCATCAAGCAGAAGAT
>DATBBS010000025.1:0-1639 GCA_036270895.1 Xanthobacteraceae bacterium | reverse complement strand
CGCCGATTTCACCCCGAAGGTGCGGGCGATGTAACAGGCGGTCGCCACCACGCCGCGCCGTCCGCCGCCGACGATCACCGGCTTGTCGCGCAGCGAGGGGTCGTCGCGTTTCTCGATCGCCGCATAGAAGGCGTCGCAATCCACATGCGCGATGGCGAGCCGGTCGAGGTCGGGGTGCCGGACCACGCGCGGCGAGCCGCAGGCCGGACAGCGCGTGGCGCGCTCCGGCAGGTCGGCGAGGCAGTCGCGGCAGAACCCCGTCATGATTGCAGCATGAAGCCAGCTTGGCGCCGATTCCCGGGCGTCGCGCCATGGTTGCGCGGGGCGCCCCATCGATCTAGGCGCCGCGCGATCGTGGCCCGCGAGGACCGTGCGCGCCTGCTCGACCGCACCGGGCGGCACCCCGGCCTCGGCCGCAAAACGCACCAGCAGAGCCTCGTCCTGCGCCAGATAGGCGAGCACGCCGGCCAGAAACTCCGGCTCGGCGGCGGCCGCGCGGATCGCCGCGGGATCGATGCCGGACAGCGCAAGAAAGCGTGAGAGCTGCTCGGGCTCCTGGGCCAAGTGGCTAAGCGCTTGAATCGCCAACGTTTCGGCGGCCTCGCGCGATGGTATTCCGGCCTTGCTCATGACTTAATATTTGCCTTTCCGTAAGGAATCCACACTACGGTTGGGTCTTGGAAACAGGGTGTGGGCGTGCGGGCTCCGCGAAGCGGTCCTTGGCGCATACAGGCCTAACGCGGCCGGCAGCCGCCAGAGGATGTGTTGGATGGCCAAGACCGTCCTCATCGTCGAAGACAACGAGCTCAATATGAAGCTCTTCCACGACCTGTTGGAAGCGCATGGCTATGCCACGGTCGGCACGCGCAACGGGATCGAGGCGCTGGATCTCGCGCGCAAGCACCGTCCCGACCTCATCCTGATGGACATCCAGCTGCCCGAGGTCTCCGGCCTCGAAGTCACCAAGTGGCTCAAGGACGATCCCGACCTCAAGGCGATCCCGGTGGTCGCGGTCACCGCCTTCGCGATGAAGGGCGACGAGGAGCGCATCCGCGAGGGCGGCTGCGAGGCCTATCTGTCCAAGCCGATCTCGGTCGGCAAGTTCATCGAGACGATCCGCAATTTTCTCGGCAATGCCTGAAGGAGCCCGTTGATGACTGCGCGCATTCTTGTCGTCGACGACGTGCCGGCCAACGTGAAGCTCATGGAAGCGCGGTTGTCGGCGGAATATTTCGACGTCATCACAGCGCTCAGCGGCCGCGACGCGCTCGCCATCTGCGGGCGCGCCGAGTGCGACATCGTGCTGCTCGACGTGATGATGCCCGACATGGACGGATTCGAAGTGTGCCGGCGGCTCAAGGCCAATCCGGCCACCCTCCATCTGCCGGTCGTCATGGTGACGGCGCTCGACCAGACCTCCGACCGCGTCAAGGGACTGGAGGCGGGCGCCGACGATTTCCTCACCAAGCCGGTGTCCGACATCGCGCTCGTCGCGCGCGTCCGCTCGCTTGTGCGCCTCAAGATGATGACCGACGAGCTGCGCATGCGCGCCGTGACGTCGAAGGAGATCGGCATCGAGCATCCGGCGCGAGAGGCGATCGCCGACACCGGACGGGGCGGCCGCGTCCTGGTGGTGGAG
>DATBBS010000024.1:0-14228 GCA_036270895.1 Xanthobacteraceae bacterium | reverse complement strand
GTGACCGCCCGCATCTCGAGCCCGAGCCGCGTGAGACGCAGGAGCGCGATCAGGGCGACGAAGACGGCGAGCGCGAAGCAGATGATCCACAATCGATTGTAGGTGATGGTGATCTGCCCGACCTCGAAGGCGCCGCTCATCCATGACGGGCTTCCGACCTCGCGGTTGTTCGGCCCGAATGTGGTGCGCACCGCCTGTTGCAGGATCAGCGAGAGGCCCCAGGTGGCGAGCAGCGTTTCCAGCGGCCGGCCGTAGAGGAAGCGGATGATTCCGCGCTCGATCAACACGCCGACGAAGCCGGAGACCAGGAAGGCGAGCGGCAGCGCGATCACCAGCGAATAGTCGAACAGCGCGGGATTGCGGGTCCGGATCACCTCCTGCACCACGAAGGTCACATAGGCGCCGAGCATCACCATCTCGCCATGCGCCATGTTGATCACGCCCATGACGCCGAACGTGATGGCGAGGCCGATCGCGGCCAGGAGCAGCACCGAGCCGAGCGACAGCCCGTACCAGGCGTTCTGCAGGGTATTCCACAACGCGAGCCCGCTCTGGATCGAGGCGACCGCATCGCGCGCGGCGCGCGCCACGGCGGGCGAGGTGTCTGACGGGAGGCTCGCGAGCAGCGCCAGGCCGTCCTGGTCGCCGCGCTCGCGGATGACCGGAATGGCGGCGATCTTGTCGGCGTCCGATGCGTCGTCCGCGCCGAGGATGATCGCGGCGCGCGCCTCGAGCAGCGCCTTCTTGACCCTGGGATTCGTCTCCTTGGCGATGGCCGCCTCGACGGCCGGACGTGCGGTCGCCTCCTGCGATTTGAAAACCGCCTGGGCGGCGTCGAAGCGCCGGCCGGGATCGCGGTCGAGCAGGGTCAGCGCGCCGATCGCCGCATCGATGGTGCGCCGCAACCGGTTGTTGATCCGGACCGTCTCGAGGTCGGGCGGGGCTTCGCCGGCGACCGGTCGGCCCGTGGCCGCGTCGAGCAGGCGGTCGGACGGATCCTTGATGAAGATTTTCTTGTCGGCGCCGTAGAGCAGGCGGCCGTCCTGCAAGGCATCGAGCACTTGGGCCGCCATCGCATTTCCGCTGGCCGCGACCTCGCCGATGCCGGTTTCGGTCTCGTCGTAGTCGTCGGCGGCAAAACGGGCGAGCGCATCATCGAGAGTCGCGGCATGCGCCCCCGCCGCCGCGCACAGCAGGGCAAGCACGAACAGCAACCCGACGAGGCGATCGGACAGGAAACGCATCGCAGTCATGTCCCGGCATTTTGTTGGTGGGAGGCGGCGGGCGTCCGCCGCCTCCCGGTATCGGTCATGTGGTTCAGGCGAGCGGGATCAAGCGCCGCCGCATTTCTTGGATACCTTGTTGTAGTTGCCGCATTTGAGGGTGACCCAGTCGGCGACCAGATCCTTCGACCCCTCGAGATACGGCGACCACGCGGCGCCCGGGACGAGGCCCGGCGTCTTCCACACCACGTTGAACTGGCCGTCGCCCTTGATCTCGCCGATGAACACCGGCTTGGTGATGTGGTGGTTCGGCAGCATCTCGGAGACGCCGCCGGTCAGGTTCGGCGCCTTGGTGCCGGGCAGCGCGGCAATCACCTTGTCGGGATCGGTGGTGCCGGCCTTCTGCACCGCCGCGACCCACATGGCGAAGCCGATCACATGGGCTTCCATCGGATCGTTGGTGGTGCGCTTCGGGTTCTTGGTGAAGGCTTTCCACTTGGCGATGAATTCCTCGTTCCCCTTGTCCTTGATCGACTGGAAGTAATTCCAGGCCGCCAGGTGACCGACCAGCGGCTTGGTGTCGAGGCCCGCCAGCTCTTCCTCGCCGACCGAGAAGGCGACGACCGGGATGTCCTTGGCCTTGATGCCCTGGTTGCCGAGCTCCTTGTAGAACGGCACATTGGCGTCGCCGCTGATGGTCGAGACGACGGCCGTCTTCTTGCCGGCCGAGCCGAACTTCTTGATGTCGGCCACGATGGTCTGCCAGTCGGAATGACCGAACGGCGTGTAGTTGATCATGATGTCCTCGGCGGCCACACCCTTCGCCTTGAGGTAGGCTTCGAGGATCTTGTTGGTGGTGCGCGGATAGACGTAGTCGGTGCCGGCCAGCACCCAGCGCTTCACCTTCTCGTCCTTCATCAGGTAGTCGACAGCGGGGATTGCCTGCTGGTTGGGGGCGGCGCCGGTGTAGAACACGTTGCGCTCGCTCTCCTCGCCCTCGTATTGCACCGGATAGAACAGGATGCTGTTGAGCTCCTTGAAGACCGGCAGCACGGACTTGCGCGATACCGAGGTCCAGCAGCCGAACACGGCCGCGACCTTGTTCTTGCTGATCAGCTCGCGCGCCTTCTCGGCGAACAACGGCCAGTTGGAGGCCGGATCGACGACGACCGCCTCGAGCTTCTTGCCGAGCAGGCCGCCCTTCTTGTTCTGCTCGTCAATCAACATCAGCATCACGTCTTTCAGCGTCGTTTCGCTGATCGCCATGGTGCCGGAGAGCGAATGGAGAATGCCGACCTTGATGGTGTCCTGCGCCTGGGCGGGCAGCGCCGCCGCAAGCCCAAGCGCCAGGCCCGCCGTGGCGGCCAGCGCTTGGCGCAAGAACGGTCGCCTGGCGACCGTACGTGTGGGATTGAGCATTGCGTTTTTTCCTCTCTGTCTACGCGCGTCACGGCCGATCGCCGGTTCGCTCGCGAGGAAGCCGCAAGGAGCGTGCCAAGCCCGAAATACCAGCTAAAGTCCTGAGATCGCCTGGAATCGGAAATGCGAGCCGGGATGCCCGATAACTAAGCAAGTGGCAGCCATCTGGTCTGTTGATCAAAAATGTGGCGCGTGCCTAAAATTTGGGCCTGAATCCCTTTTTTGCGTTGGCGGGAGCGCCGCATGACCACAAACCTCGAGATTTCCGCGGTCACGCGCGCGCTCGCCGGCTACATCGCCGGCACGATGGAGCGCGAGCTGCCGGACGACGTCGTCGCCAAGACCAGGCTGCACGTGCTCGATACGCTCGCCGCCATGCTGTCGGGCTCGCGCCTCAAGCCGGGTGAGCTCGCGGCCGCCTATGTGGACCGGCTCGGCGGCCGGCCGGAGGCGACCGTGATCGGCACCCGCATCGTCACCTCGGCGGTCAACGCCGCGCTCGCCAACGGCATGATGGGGCATGCGGACGAGACCGACGACTCGCACCTCGCCGGCCGCTTTCATCCCGGCTGCGGCATCGTGCCGGCCGCGCTGGCGGTGGCCGAGCAGGCCGGACTCGGCGGCCCCGATCTGATCAAGGCCGTGGCGCTCGGCTACGACGTCGGGGCGCGCATCGCGCCGGCGCTCGGGTTGCGCCGTTCCGACACCGCCAGCCGCAGCTCGCACAGCCTCGCGACCCTGTTCGGCGCGGCGGCCACCGCCGCGGCGCTATTGCGGCTCGACGAGACGCAGATTCGCTACGTCCTGTCCTACACGGCCCAGCAGGCGTCCGGCGTCGCATTCTGGTCGCGCGACCAGGAGCATATCGAGAAGGCGTTCGATTTCGGCGGCATGGGGGCGCGCAACGGGGTCGCGGCCGCCACCATGGTGGCGGCCGGCTTCACGGCGGTCGATGACCCGTTCAGCGGCACGCACAATCTGTTCACGGCGCTCGCCGCAACCGCGGCGCCCGACGAACTCGTGGCCGGGCTCGGGGTGCGCTTCGAGATCATGCAGGCCTCGATCAAGAAGTGGTGCGTCGGCTCGCCGATCCAGGCGGCGCTCGACGCGCTGACGCTGCTGATGGCCGAGCATGGCCTGGCGGCGCACAATGTGCGCCGGATCGTCGTCGACATGCCGGACGACCGCCTGCACATCGTCGACAACCGGACGATTCCGGACATCTGCCTGCAGCACCTGCTGGCGCTCACGCTCGCCGACGGCACGCTCACCTTCGCGAGCGCGCATGATTACGCCCGGATGAACGACCCCGCCGTGCAGGCGATCCGCCGCCGCATCACCGTGGCGCCCAGCCCCGAGCTCACGGTCGCGGTGCCGGCCCGCCAGGCGATCGTCGCGATCGAGACCAGCGAGGGGAAAACGGTGCGTCATCGCACCACCGCGGTGCGCGGCACGCCCGACAATCCGATGGAAACCGCCGAGGTCGAGGACAAGGCCCGCGACCTGATGGAGCCGGTGATCGGCGCCGACCGCGCCGGGCAGCTCGTCAAGGCGGTCGCGGCGCTGGAACGAATGCGTCGCGTGACCGAGCTGCGGCCGCTGCTGCAGGCGTAGTTTATCGCTTGTCATTGCGAGCGACCCGCCTACGCTCGCTGCGCGAGCTACGTTGGGTTTCACGTCCGCCGAAGCGCAGAGCGCGAAGGCGGAAACGAAGCAGTCCCGATCGAACGTGGGTGCTGGGCGGAGATTGCTTCGCTTCGCTCGCAACGAGGAGAGCTATTGCACGCGCAGAAGCTCGATCATCCGTTTTGCCTCCGGCAATTCATCCAGCCCGAGCACGGCGTCGATCAGCGCCTGCTGCCGCGCCGCCGGCAACACCGCGCGGGTCAACGCGCGGAATTTTGCCACGATGTCGTCAGCGCTCGCGAAGGACTGTTCGCTGCCGCGCGGCGCCTCGCGGGTTTCCGTATGCACGGACCCGTCGCGCAAGTGGACGTCGACACGCGCCTTGTGGCGGAAGCCGGAGCCAAGCGCGGTGATCTGCGGATCGTGGACGACCTCGACTTTGCGCGACAAGGCGATGCGCGCCGGATCGTAGATCGCGTCGGGCTCGAACTGGTCGACCGAGACGTCGCCTTCGATCAACAGCGTCGCAACGCAGAAGGGGAGATTGAGCTGCGCCGTCGTCATGCTGTCGGGCCGGTAGGGCCAGCCCACATGGTCGACCGTGACCTGCGAGCCGTGCACCACGATCTTGTCGAGCTCGTCGAGCCCGAAGGGGCGCTTCTTGCGGATATCGCGGATCGCGTCGAGGGTCGTGTGGTTGCTACCGACGCAGGAATAGAATTTGAGCGAAATGCGCATGGTCTCGAAACGCTCGCCCAGGCCGGCACTCAACTCATCGAGGTTGAAACGGTCGTTCGAGCGCGAGAAGGTGGTGCAAAAGCCGCCATAGGGCGCCTCGAACACGTCGGCGATGCCGGTGAAGCCGTTTTGCGCCAGCAGCGCGCCGTAGAGCCCGCTTTGCGACGAGCGGCCCGCATGCATGCGCTTGACCATGGCGCCGTATTGCGCCGCCATCAGGCCGGCCGATTGAGTGCCCGCGATGCCGAGCGCGTGGACGGTCTCCCCGGCGGTGAGGCGCAAGCCGCGCGCCGCGCCGGCGGCCGCCGAAAAGACGCCGACGGTGGCGCCCGAATGCCAGCCCTGCCCGATATGCTCCTGGCCCATACATTTTCCCACGCGCGGACCGATCTCGTAGCCCGCGACAGCGGCCGCCAGGAAGTCGCGGCCGGTCAGGTCGGCATGGCTCTCGGCCACCGCGATCAAGGCCGGCAGCGTGACGGCGCCGACATGCAGCACCCCCTGGCGATGGACGTCGTCGAGCTCGAAGCCCTGCACCTGTGTGCCGTTGACCAGCGCCGCATGGGGCGACGACAGGCGCTGGCCGGTTCCCCAGACCGACGTCGTGCGGGTCGCGTCGAGCGCCGCGCAGGTCTCGCGCAGGATGCGGCACCATTCGAGATCGACGCTGTAGATCGCGCAGCCGATCGAATCGAGGATCAACAGCTTGATGCGCTCGCGGACCTCCGCCGGAATCCGTTCATAGCTCAGCGCGGAGACGAACTCGGCGATGTGACGGGTGTGGACATTGTCCACATTGGCATGCTCTCCCATTACGCAACTTTTCCTTCCTTCAATGATCCTCGAGGACTGTGCGTGCAATCGACGCGTCGAGCGCCTCGTAATCGTAATAGCCGATGGTGTCGTAGAGCGCCGCCCGGGTCATCATGTCGGGCAGCATCTCATGCACATGGCCGTTGCGGCGCAGGCTCGCATAAAAGCGCTCGGTCGCGCGCGCCGCGATACGGAACTCCGATACCGGGAAGATGACGGCCTCGTAGCCATACTCATGCCATTCCTTCAAGGAGAGCTGCGGCGTGCGGCCGAACTCCGTCATGTTGGCGAGCAGGGGCGCCGAGACCTCCTCGCGCACCCTCCGAATATGGTCGGCCGACGTGAGAGCCTCGACGAAAATGAGGTCGGCGCCCGCATCCGCATAGCGCCTGGCGCGCGCGATCGCGTCGTCGAGGGATGATCCGGCCGCGTCGGTCCGGGCGCAGACCAGGAGGTCGGAGGCCGCCGACCTTGCGGCCGCGACCTTGCGGCACATGTCGTCGGCCGGGATCAGCCGCTTGTCATTCAGGTGACCGCATTTCTTGGGGAACTGCTGATCCTCGATCTGGATGCAGGCGGCCCCGGCCTCCTCGAGGCAGCGAACCGTGTGCATGACGTTGAGCGCCTCGCCAAAACCGGTATCGCAATCGACGATCAGCGGCAGGCCGCTGGCGCGCACGACCTCGCGGGCCCGCCGCGTGACGTCCTCCAGCGTCAGCAACCCGAGATCGGGCAGCGCCATCGAGGCGGAAAGCGCCGCGCCCGACAGATAGAGCGCGTCGAAGCCGGCGCGGCGCGCCAGGAGCGCGGACATGCCGTCATGCGCGCCGGGCGCGGCGACCGTCGTCTTGCCCGCGATCAAGCCCCGCAAGGCCGCCGCGGGGCTGCTGCGGGGGGAGCGGCCGTCGAGCCATGTGGTCGTCATTGCGAACCCCTTGCGCCTCGTTTGGCGGCGCTTCGGCGCCACCGTATCAGATGCCTGGGTCGAGGTGTCATGGGGGTGCGGCGCGGGAATTTCCGCCGGGCGCGGCGGCGCTTTCCGAAAGGAATCGCACGCGAGTTCGCGCCGATGCGATCAGGCCGCGTCGGCGACCCGTCGCCGTTTGGCCAGGAACTCGGGAATTTCGCGTTCCGGCATCGGCTTGCTGAACAGGAATCCCTGAGCCTCGCCGCATCCTTCGGTCTTCGCCAATTCGAGCTGCTCTTCGGTCTCGATACCCTCGATGATGGTGGCGATGCGCAAGCTGGAGGCGAGGCTCGCCACCGCCCGGACGATGGCACGGGAATCGTTGCGTTCGGGCATGTCGCGCACGAACTGGCGGTCGATCTTGATCTTGTCGAACGGGAAGCTTCGCAGATAGGCGAGCGACGAGTAGCCGGTTCCGAAATCATCCATCGAGATCCGCACGCCGAGGTCGCGCAGCTGATGCAGCGTCGACAGCGTGCTGGCCTCACCTTTCAAAAGCACCGACTCGGTGATCTCGAGGTCGAGCCGGCCCGGCGCCAGACTGGACGCCGCCAGGGCGTTCAAGGCGATCTGGACGAGATTTCGCCCCTTGAACTGCGCCGCCGACAGGTTGACAGCGACGCCGACCGGCTCGGGCCATCGCGCCGCATGAGCGCATGCGGTGCGCAGCACCCATTCGCCGAGCTGCAGGATCAGCCCCGTCTCCTCGGCCAGCGGGATGAACTGGAGCGGCGGTATCTGCCCGCGCGCCGGATGATTCCAGCGCACCAGCGCCTCGAAGCCGCTCACCTGACCGTCGCTGAGACGGATGATCGGCTGGTAATGCAGCTCGAACTCGCCCTTGACGATTGCCGACCGCAGGTCGATCTCGAGGGCATGGCGCGCCTGCAGGCGCTTGTCCATCTCCCGCTCGAAAAAGCGATGCGTCCCGCGCCCGTCGCTCTTGGCGAGATACAGCGCCATGTCGGCGCTCTTCAGAAGCTGATCAGGGTTGGCGCCGTCATTGGGCGCGATCGCGATGCCGACGCTGGTGCCGATCTCGATGTGACGTCCTTCCATCTCGTAAGGGCGCCCGACGACCTCGACGATGCGCGCGGCGAGCTCGCTGCATTGCTCCGGGCGTTCCACCGCATTCTTCACGATCGCGAATTCGTCCCCACCGATGCGCGCCACCATGTCGGAGCTCTGAACGACCGACAGCAGCCGGCCGGCCACGGCCTTGAGCAATTCGTCGCCGATCGGATGGCCGAGCGTGTCGTTGACATTCTTGAAGCGATCGAGGTCCAGGCAGAGGACCGCGCAACCGCGACCGGGCTGCAGCTTGGAAACCGCGTCTTCGAGGTGCTCGCGGAACAGCACGCGGTTGGGAAGATTGGTCAAGAGATCATGCCGGGCGAGATGCGAGATCTTGGCCTCGGCGCGCCGCCGCTCGGTGATGTCCTCGTGGACTGCGACCCAGCCGCCGTCCGCCATGGGACGTTGCGACACCGCGATGACGCGGCCATCCATCAACTCCTGGGTGAAGGCGGAGGATTCCTGGGTGGTCCGCGCGGCGGCGGCGGCCTGCTCCGGACTCGCAATCGCACCGGTCCCGATCGCCGCGCGATGGCTCTCGATGCGCGCGAGCGCGGTGCCGGGCTGCGTCTGGCCGGACGACAGACCGTACATCTCCCTGTAGGTGGCGTTGCATACGATCAGCCTATGATCGGCGTCGAACATGCAAAGGCCGTGGGTCATATTATTGAGCGCGACGTCGATGCGACGGTTGAGCTGCTTGAGCTCGTCCTCCCGCGACATCAGCTGGATGGCATTGTCCTTGAACACCTCCACGGCGCGCGCCATCTCCCCGACCTCGTCACGATCGTAGCGATATGGAACGACCGTCGCGGTCTCGTGCCGGCTGAGCTTCACCATCACGCCGGTGACCTCGCCCAGGCGCGAGAGAACGCGATGCATCGTCGCGAGCCCGATCGGTCCGATCAGAACGAAGGCCGCGAAGGCGCATATCAGGACCGCAATGGTCAGCGACTTCGCGGAGGCCAGCATGAATGCGACCGCTTCCTCGGCGTCATGCAGCCGCTGATCGCGGTAGTCGCGAACCAGGACCTGAATCCCGTTGGCCACGGATGTGTAATCCTCGGCCTGCTCGCTCGCCTTGTCCTGCGCAAAGTCGTTCGCATAGAACACGACTTTCTGGGCGGCCTCGAACAGCGCGGGCAGGCTTACCTCGATGCGGCGCTCAAGCGCGCTCGGCGGCAGGTCGTTCCTCTGACCGATTATCTCCTCCATCAGCTCGGTCAGCTTGACCCTGGTCGATGCGAGGTCGTGACGGCCATGGTCGATCCGCTCGCGATCGACTTCCGACAACATGCTCTCGACGAGCCGGCGATGCTGTTCGAGCAGGAGGCTGAGACGGGCGGCGCTCAAAGTTCCGCGAAAGCCCTGATCGTACAGGCGGTGCGCCGCAGTCTCCGTGGTTTTCGCGAAATAGACCGAGCAGGCTGCGAGCGCGACGACCGCGATGATCGACAGCAGCGCGAAACAATAGAGCTTGCCCGCGATGCTCTGGCCGATCCTGCCGACTGTATTTTTCTTGAGAGAATGCAGCGCGTCGATCATTGCGGCTACATCGTTTTCTTGACTACCGACCGGGTGGCGTCGATCACGGCCTGCATGGCCGGCGTCGGATTGCCGAGCGTCACCAGACTGAGCGTCTGCTGAATCGGGCGGTCGGTTACGAGCTCGGGGATGCCTCTCTGCTTCGCCAAGGCGAGCTGGGCGAAGCCGAGCGCACCGCGCTCCTGCTCGATGACCTGAACGAGCTGCACGGGCGTCTTCACATAGATGACGTTCTGCGCACCCACGCTTTGTCCGTGCAGGAGCTCGGATTCGACGACGGCGGTCAGACCGCCGCCACCACCCACCAGCACGACCCGGATCGGCAGATCGGGACCGCCGAGCTCCTTCCAATTCTTGACGTCGCCTCGCAGGATCTTGGTGATCGTGTCGGCAGACGCCTTGCGAACGGGATTGGACTGATGCACCCCGATGGCTATCTGGGTCGTCGAGATATTGAACTCGCGCAGTCGCTCATAGGCCGTGCCGGGCGTGACCTGGCGCAGGATGTCGATCTCCGTGCGAAGCGGGGCGGAGATCATGCTCAGGTGAGCGCGCCCTTCCATCAGGCCGATGAGGCCCGGTGTCGATTTATTCGGAATGATCGTCAGGCCATGACCCGCCGCCGCCTCGATTTGCGAATGGAACGGCTCCATGATGCGGCGATTGAAGGTGGTCGAGCCCTGCACGATGAGGGTTTCGGCGCCCGCCGGCGAGGCCGCCTGGGTGACCATCTGCATGATCGTCACCGCCAGCATCAGCCGCGTGGCTCGCTTCGCGATAGAAACGGCGCCCCCGGCCATGAAATCCCTCCGTATCCGCGCGTCGCGCTCCCGTCCGTGAACCTCGGGAGGGACGGGCGGCAGTCCTTTTCCCCATAACCGAGCGATATAAAGCCTTTGACGTTACTTCTGCGCTAATAAGCCGAGAATGCATGGCTGACTTGTCGGCTCAGGGCGAGCAGGGTGAATGTCGCGTTAAGCGAAAATTACCCGCGCCATGCGCCGGGTCGGCCGATCCGGCCCCGAAATACGGGCGATCATTAAAATCGTCGCGGTCGCCGTAACACGAGAGTCATTGAGCCGACATAAGCTCGATTCCAGACACAGGAAATCGAAGCCGGGTGGCCCTGATGACCGATGCTCTCGTCCGATTGGGACTGCCCAACAGCCTGGTCGTCCTCGTCCTGGCCGTGATGCCCCTCGCCACCGTCGCGATGGCGCCGGCCCTGCGCGCCGACATGTCGCGTGCCGACGGCGTCGGGACCGTCGTCGCCGGGATCGGCACGCCGGCAGACGCGACCGCGGAGATCGCCCAATAACGATGCGCCACCCGCTCGGGCGGCGCATCGGCAAACGGGATGGCTCCGGGGTTCCGCGCTAGGCGGCGACCGTCTTGTCGAGCGCTTGCGCTTCCTCGACCAGCTCGACGCCCCCATCGAGATGGAGACGCACGAGGCTGCCGTCCGGAATTGCGGACAGGCCCTCGACCCCGACGATCATCGGCACGTCGTGCTCGCGCGCCAGGATCGCGGTGTGGCTCAGCCAGCCGCCCGCCTCGCTCACGAATCCGCCGGCCCGCCCGAAATAGGGAAGCCAATTCGGGTTGATCATCGGAGCGACAATGACGTCGCCATCCTGGAAGCTGGGAATGAGGTTTCCACGCTCGGCATCCGCCTCGCAGATGACGCGCGCGCGGGCCGTGACCATACGGCCGCCCGACACCCGCGTGCCGCCCAGGGCATCGTGCCTGTGAGCCGCGGGAGTTGATCCCGCCGAGACCGCCTCCAGATCGTCGGCGCTCACCACCGAGGGAGGCGACTCGGTTTTGCGCAGACACGCCGCATCGTCGGAGCGACGCGACGCCGTCGCGCGGATGTTGTCGGCCCTCTCGTCGAGCAGCCCGGCAATCTCGTCGAATGCGATGTGGAACACGAGCCCGCCGAGACCGAGCTGCCGGTCGAGCGCCAGCGCGGCGCGCCGCAGCAGAGCAAGCTCGCGCAACGACTGGTGCTTGGCGTCCTCTTTGAGGGTCTGGAATCGGCGGGCGATATCGACGAGCCCGGACAAGCGCTTGCTCGAGATCGCGACCTGCGCGCCGACCGCGCCGGGAGCCCGTTGGCGCGCGTCGGCAAAGCCCGCCAATGAATCCGGACTCTCCGAATAGCGCGGCTCGGAGAGCTCATAGTCGAAGGCCGCCCGGTGCCCGACGCTGCGGACGAGGAACCAATGGCGGCTTTCGGCCGGCACGGCCGCCGCTTCGGCGATGGCCTTGCCTTCGAGGGTCTCAGGGATGTGGCCGAGAACACTCGACGGGTCGAGCCCGCTCGCGATCAGCCCACGACGCGCGCGATCGAGATAGAAATTCGCCGCGATATTGACCGTATCGACCTCGACATGGGTGTCGTGGACGAAGCGCTCGCGCAGTCGCGCGATCTCCTCCACCAGCTCCGCCGGCGACAAGCGGTCGAAGTCCGCCGCCTCCGCTACACGTATTTCGGCAAGGAAATGCGGCAGAAAGTCCGCGCGAAAGCCGCGCTCGATGCGCTCCGCGTTGCGCAGCAGCCGCCGCGCCGCCATAGGACCGATCGCCAGCGCGCGCGATCGTTCCTGGCGCTTGTCGACGTAAAGCCGGCCGAGGATCGTCACCAGGTAGGTCGACTCCTCCGCCACACGGTAGGAGAAGCCAAGCTTGCGTGCCGCCTGATCGACGCTTCCGCCGGCCGCCCATAAGGCCTCCATCAACGACAGCGACAGTGTGGTCGGCCGCGGCAGCATCTCGGAGAGCTCGTTCTTGGCGAAAACGACTTCGTCCGGCGCCGCGCCGCGCGCGACGTCGAGCGCGCGGCCGAGGTCCTCCTGGAGCACCGCTTCGTCGCCTTCGCGCGCCATGCTGCGGGTGATGTCGCGGCTTTGCACCAGATGGAAGCGTCCGCCCGCATAGGTCCATTCGATGTCCTGCGGGCGGCCGAACAGGTCCTCCGCCTGGCGGCCGAGAGCGAGCAGGGGCGCGAGATCGATGGGAGCGACACCGTCGCCGAACCGCCGGCCGGTGACGCGGCCGAAACGGAAGGTCCACGGACGAACGGTGCCGGAAACAAGATTTTCCGCCGTGCCTTTCACCATCTCGATCATCGCAAGGCCGCCGGCCGAGGGATCGCGGGTGAACAGCACGCCCGCATAGTCGGCCGCGATCATGCGCTGGATGAGGACGCTGCCGGCACCGCCCTTGGGCATGTAGGCCTGGGCACGCGTCGCCTGGAAGGAGGCCTGCACCTTGGAGATCGCCGCCTCCAGGGCGTCGCGCTCGACGTCGAGCACGGACTCGAACACGCCGGCGAAGCTGTGGTCGACATCGTCCTCGTGGCTGGCTGAGCTGCGCACCGCAAGACGTCTGCCGCCGAGTTCGCCCCAAAGGCGGTCGAGCCGCGCTCGGCGTCGGTCGGCCGGGCTCGCCGTGAGCGCCGCCAGGAAAGCAGGCGTCAGCAACAGGCCATCCGGCACCGGCATGCCTGCGGCGCGCATCCGCGCCAGCCGGAAGGCCTTGTTCCCGTACCCGGACAGGCGGATGGGATCGTCGAGCGACACCACATCGGGGCCGAGGCGTCGGCGGCGCCAAGCCTGCAGCGCCCGGCCGAGGGTGCCGCCGACCGCCATGCGCTGGATCACCAGCAGCGCGGCGCTCGCGACCAGATAGATGTCGGTTCCGGCGGAGAACAAGGCGCCGGTCGCGACGAAAAGCGGAAAGGCGATGGCCCAGACCGCGAGCCGATGCAGCCGCGTGCGGGCAAACGCCATGTCGATATAGAGGGTGATCAGCGCCGCGAACATGCCCGGCAGCACGAGCCATCGGTCGCGCCCGGCAAGGTCGGCGATCCATCCCAGATGATGGTTGTCCGTCGCCACCGCCAGCTGCACGGCGCTCAGCGCGAGCGCCATGATGGGCAGGAACAACAGCGCGATCAAGTTGCGCACGGGCGTTATGCCGTGACGCTTGTAGAAGCCGGCAGTCGCGCGCATCAGCCGCGGCGGATCGTGTTTCAAGCGGAGCTTGAGCGCGCGCAGGTCGTCCGCCACGGCGCGCGACCTGATCTGGTCGCGTTCGGCCTTGACCGAGAACGGCAGCACCAGCAGGCGCGAGATCATCGCCAGCAGCAGGATCGCGGGGATGATCCCGGTCCAGGCAGCAATCGAGGTGAGGACGCTCGCGATGAACCGGCTGGCGTTGCTCCACCAGCTCTGGTTCGTCTCGGCGAGCCATTTGTCGACGTGCGGCGGACGGCCCCGCGGAACGTAATATTCCCACGGCAAGGTGTAGCGGCCGCGGAAATCATAGCCCGCGCGCGTGAGCTCGAGGCCCATCACCTCGGCGAAGAAGCAGCCGCGGCGGTCATAGCAGGGAAGCACGATGGGGCGCCGCGGCAGCGCGGCGAGCTTGCCGGGAAGCTCCGCGGTCGGAGTTGAGCGAATCGTCAGATTGATCGCTTCCGGAAGATGTCCGGAGGCGAATTCCGCCGGATACCTGATGTCGACGAAAACCGCGCCCTGATCCTTGACCAGCCTGCGCACGTCGGGAGTGTCGAGCAGAACCGCATGGTTGGGATAATCCGGAACGGCGCGAAGATCATCGAGGGTGCGGTGGTTGAGTCCGTTCAGCGGGCGTCCCTCGACGATCCATTTCTCGATGCCGCCGATGACGAAGCGGCAGTCGATCCCCATGGCGCGCAGCGCCGCGCAGGTCTCCCAGCTTCGATTGCCGTTGTGGCAGAAGAAAATCGGCTTCTTGTTGGCGAAGTCCAGCTTGGCGGCGGCAAAGTCCGGGAAACG
>DATBBS010000023.1:0-10808 GCA_036270895.1 Xanthobacteraceae bacterium | reverse complement strand
CGTCACTAACAGGGGGTTTTCCGCGAGGGGAATTGCGCGGGGGGATTGAAGCCGAAACGGCTCGTTCCTGCAATTCATGGCGAAAAGGCGGCCCAGCGGGGACCCACGGGGATCAGTTGTGTACCGCGTGACGTGCGGAAGCAACTCGAGTGGGACGGGTAGGGATGAAAACGGGCACGCAGACGACGTTGCGCGTCGATGCCGCGGTCACGGGCATTGGCGTTCATTCCGGGTTGCCGGCCACGCTGACGTTGCATCCGGCTGATGCCGGCACCGGCATTCTATTTCTCCGCACCGGCCTCGAGGGCCGCCCCGACCGCGAGATCCGCGCCGATGTGCGCTCGGTCACGGCGACCGAATTCGCAACCGTGCTGGGCGATCCGACCGGGCCGCTCTGCTCCACGGCCGAGCACGTGCTCGCCGCATTGTCCGGCCTCGGCGTCGATAACGCGGTCGTCGAGATCGACGGCCCGGAAGTGCCGATCATGGACGGCAGCGCAGAGCCCTTCGTAAGCGCGATCGATCAGGCCGGCATCGTGTCGCTGGCGGCGCCCCGCCGCTTCATCCAGGTTCTCAAGCCGGTGCGCGTCGTCAAAGACGCCTCGATCGGCGAATTGCGGCCGTATTCGCGCGGGTTCCGGGTGGAGGTCGAAATCGACTTCGACAACCCGCTGATCGGACGGCAGGCGCTCTCGCTCGATGTCGCGCCGGACAGCTTCCGGCGTGAGATCGCCCGTGCGCGCACATTCGGCTTCATGCGCGACGTCTCCAAGCTGTGGAGCGCGGGTTATGCGCTGGGCGCGACCTTCGACAACACGCTCGTCGTCACCGACAACCGCATCCTCAACCAGGACGGCCTGCGCTTCCCGGACGAGTTCGTACGCCACAAGGCGCTCGACGCCATCGGCGACCTCGCGCTCGCCGGAGCCCCATTGCTCGGCGCCTACCGCTCGGTGCGCGGCGGCCACAAGCTCAACCACGCCGTCCTGTCGGCCCTGATGGCGGATCGGACCGCCTGGCGGGTGGTCGAGTCGGGCCGGGTGGCGCGGCCGGCCCGCGGGCATGCCGATGTGGCGGCAGGTCTGCTTGCGCCGGCCTTCGGACCGGACGTTTCCTGAGGGATTCGGCTCCCCCGGCCCTCGGCGGCTCCGCAATCGGCTGTACCACTTAACGTTTTCGCCATATTCCGGGCCGATTGTCTGCCTAGGGAATTTGTCGGACCGCGGTTTCTCGGTTACACAGGTTCCGGGCAGTTGCCGCGCGGGACAGACGGGGGTTCTCTGGCGCCAATGCCAACGGGTTCTTTGACCACGGCACGACTTCGTGGCGGGCGGGGCGTATGTGCGCGCCTGCTTGCGCTGGCGCCTGTTCTGCTGCTGCTCCTGAGCGGCTGCAGCGCGTGGAACAGCATGTTCGGCGAAAAGGACCCCGTCCTGCCCGACGAGCCGGCCGATCGCCTTTACAACGAAGGCGTCTTTCTGCTGAACGAAAAGAAGGACTTCAAGGCGTCGGCGAAGAAGTTCGAGGAAGTCGATCGCCAGCATCCCTATTCGGAATGGGCGCGCAAATCGCTCGTCATGTCGGCCTTCGCCTATTACGAGGCGGGGGCTTATGACGAATCGATCAACGCCGCCAAGCGCTACATCACGTTGCATCCGGGCAGCTCGGATGCCGCCTATGCGCAATACCTGATCGGTGCATCCTATTTCGACCAGATCCCGGACGTGACCCGCGACCAGACCCGCACCGAACGGGCCATCTCGGCGCTCGAAGAGGTCACCCGCAAGTTCCCCAACACCGAATATTCCGACAGCGCGCGCAAGAAGATCGAGGTCGCGCGCGACCAGCTCGCCGCCAAGGAAATGAATGTCGGCCGCTGGTATCAGGAAAAGAAGGATTTCACCGGCGCGATCAACCGCTTCAAGGTGGTGGTGACGCAGTATCAGCGGACCCGCCACGTCGAGGAGGCGCTGGCACGGCTGACCGAATGCTACATGACGCTCGGCATCGTGCTGGAGGCGCAGACCGCGGCAGCCGTGCTGGGGCACAATTTCCCCGACAGCACCTGGTACAAGGACGCCTATCGGCTGGTGAAGGCCGGCGGTCTGGAACCGGAGGAAAACAAGGGTTCCTGGATCAGCAAGGCGTTCAAGACGCTCGGCGTGGGCTGGAATTCCGGATCCGACAAGACCGTCGGGGCGGCCCAATAGGGGTGTCCCCATCAGGCGGTTGAATGTTTCGCGCCGCGCCGCCAATACGAGACGCGACCGACCGAATCTCCTAGACTCAATCACCATTTCGGCGCGACGGGGTGCTCATGCTGACCCGGCTCTCGATCCGCGACATCGTGTTGATCGACCGGCTCGATATCGATTTCGCCGGCGGCCTTGCCGTGCTCACCGGCGAGACCGGCGCCGGCAAGTCGATCCTGCTCGACGCCTTCGCGCTGGCGCTGGGCGCGCGCGGAGACGCCAGCCTGGTGCGCCAGGGCGCCGAGCAGGGACAGGTGACGGCTTCCTTCGACGTGCCGCCCGCGCATCCGGCGCGCCTCATGCTCAAAGACAATGAGATCGCGGCCGAGGACGAGTTGATCCTGCGGCGGGTGCAGTTCGCCGACGGGCGCACGCGCGCCTTCATCAACGATCAGCCGGTCGGCGTGCAGGTCCTGAAAAGCCTCGGCACGGCCCTGGTGGAAATCCACGGCCAGCACGACGATCGCGCGCTGGTCGACGCCGCCACCCACCGCCGTCTGCTCGACGCCTATGGGGGGCTCGAGGCGCAGACGAACGAGGTCGCGCAATTGTGGACGGCGCGGCGCGACGCCGAATCGGCGGTCGCAGGCCATCGGGCCGAGGTGGAGCGCGCCGCCCGCGAGGCGGACTGGCTGCGCCATGCGGTCGAGGAATTGACCGCGCTCGCCCCGCAAGCCGGCGAGGAGACGGCGCTGGCGCAGCGCCGCACCGCCATGATGCAGGCCGAGAAGGCGGCGGAGGATTTGCGCGACGCCCATCAGGCGGTCGCCGGCAACCAGTCGCCGGTGCCCAGCCTGGCGGCCGCGGTGCGCCGATTGGAGCGCCGCCAGGCGCAGGCGCCGGCCTTGATCGAGCCGGCCGTGAAGGCGATCGACGCCGCGCTCGCCGCGCTCGACGAGGCGCGCGGCCATCTCGAGCAGGCGCTCGCCGCCGCCGACCAGGATCCGCGCGTGCTCGAGCGCATCGAGGAGCGGCTGTTCGCGCTGCGCGCGGCGGGTCGCAAATACAATGCGCCGGTGGACGATCTGGCGGCGCTCGCCAGCCGTCACGCGGCCGACCTCGCGTTGATCGATGCGGGCGCGGCGCGCCTCGCCGCGCTGGAGAAGGCCGCCGCCGAGGCGGCGGCGCTCTACGCCACGGCGGCCGCCACCCTGTCCGAGCGCCGGCGGCGCGTCGCCGAGATGCTCGACAAGGCGGTGAACGGCGAGCTGAAGCCGCTCAAGCTCGAACGGGCGAAATTCTCCACCGCGATCGACACCGACGCGGTGGCCGCCGGCCCGCACGGCATCGATCGCGTCGAGTTCTGGGTGCGCACCAATCCGGGCACCCAGCCGGGGCCGTTGATGAAGGTCGCCTCGGGTGGGGAGCTCGCGCGCTTTCTGCTCGCCCTCAAGGTGGTGATCGCCGACAAGGGATCGGCGCCCACCTTGGTGTTCGACGAGATCGACACCGGCGTCGGCGGCGCGGTGGCCGACGCCATCGGGGTGCGCCTGGCGCGGCTCGGGCGGCGCGTGCAGGCGCTCGCCGTCACCCACGCGCCGCAGGTGGCGGCGCGCGCCGACCACCACTACCTGATCACCAAGGACGTGGCCCAGAAGGGCAAGCGGATGGCGACGCGGGTGACTGAGCTCGAGCCGGCGCGCCGGCGCGAGGAGATCGCCCGCATGCTGGCCGGCGCCGAGATCACCGCCGAGGCGCGCGCCGCCGCCGAGCGGCTGATCCGGGCCGCGGCGGGGTAGGGCGTCCGTCATTGCGAGGCACCCCAAAGCAAACTCGCCCCGCCATATCGGGATTGCTTCGCTTCGCTCGCAATGACAAATAATTGCCGATGAGCAAGAAGCCGAAGCCGAGCAAACCCGCCGCCGTCGACGACCTGACTGAAAAGCAGGCCAAGGCCGAATATGCGCGGCTGCAGACCGAGATCGCGGCGCACGACAAGCGTTACTATCAAGACGACGCGCCGACCGTGACGGACGCCGACTACGACGCGCTGCGCCGCCGCTATAACGCGATCGAGGCCCGCTTTCCCGATCTGCGTACGCTGGAGAGCCTGTCGGTCAAGGTCGGCGCCGCGCCGGCGCGCGGCTTCGCCAAGGTGCGCCACCGCGTGCCGATGCTCTCGCTCGACAACGCCTTCAGCGAGGAGGACGTGCGCGATTTCGTCGAGCGCATCCGCCGCTTCCTGAGGCTCTCGGCCGAGGAGCCGATCGTGTTCTCGGCCGAGCCCAAGATCGACGGGCTCTCGATGTCGCTGCGCTACGAGGACGGCCATCTCGTCACCGCTGCGACCCGCGGCGACGGCACCGAGGGCGAGGACGTCACCGCCAATATCAGGACGCTGGAGGACGTTCCGCAGCGGCTCAAGGGCCGGCATATTCCGGACGTGTGCGAGGTGCGCGGCGAGGTCTACATGACCAAGTCGGCCTTCCTCGAGCTCAACAAGCGGCAGGCCGCCGCCGGCGGGCAGATCTTCGCCAATCCGCGCAACTCGGCCGCCGGCTCGCTGCGCCAGAAGGATCCGTCGATCACGGCGTCGCGTCCGCTCGGTTTCTTCGGCTATGCCTGGGGCGAGATGAGCGCGATGCCGGCCGACACGCAGTCCGGCATGATCAAGTGGCTCGAATCCTGCGGCTTCAAGACCAACCCGCTGACGAAGATCTGCCGCTCGGCCGACGAGCTGCTCACCTTCCATCATGCGATCGAGCTGCAACGCGGGAAGCTCGATTACGACATCGACGGCGTCGTCTACAAGGTCGACCGGCTCGATTGGCAGGAGCGGCTCGGATTCGTGTCGCGCAGCCCGCGCTGGGCGGCGGCGCACAAGTTCCCGGCCGAGAAGGCGGTCACGGTTATCAAAGACATTGAAATTCAGGTCGGGCGTACCGGCGCGCTCACGCCGGTGGCGAAGCTCGATCCCGTGACGGTCGGCGGCGTGGTGGTACAGAACGCGACGCTGCACAACGCGGACGAGATCGCTCGCCTCGACGTGCGCATCGGCGACACGGTGACGATCCAGCGCGCCGGCGACGTCATACCGCAGGTGCTCGGCGTGGTGCCAGAAAAGCCGCGCGGCGCGGAGGCATACAAGTTTCCGAAGAAATGTCCGTGCCCGCTGCACACGCCGGTCGTGCGCGAGATCAATTCGGCGGGCGAGGAGGGCGTGCGTTTCCGCTGTTCCGGCGAGTTCGCCTGCCCGTTCCAGAAGGTCGAGCATCTCAAGCATTTCGTCTCGCGCCGCGCCTTCGACATCGACGGGCTGGGCGACAAGCAGGTCGAGCTGTTCTTCGAGCGCGGCTGGGTCAAGGAGCCGGCCGATATCTTCGGGCTCGAGGAGCGCAACCGGAAGATCAAGCTCGAGGAGGTGGAAGGCTTCGGCGAGACCTCGGTGCGCAACCTGTTCGCCGCGATCTCGGCGCGGCGCGAGATCCCGCTCGACCGCTTCATCTACGCGCTCGGCATCCGTCACGTCGGCGACACCACCGCGCTCGCGCTCGCGCGCGGCTATGGGGCTTGGGAGCCGTTCCACGACGCCTGCCTTAAGGTCGCCGACGGCGACGAGGCGACGCGGGCCGAGATGGATGCGCTCGACCAGATCGGCGACACGGTGATCGACAGCCTCGCGGCCTATTTCAAGGAGTCGCACAACCGCGGGGTCGTCGAGCGGCTGGCCCGCCACGTCAAAATCCTCGACGCCGAGAAGCCGAAGGATTCGCCCGTCGCCGGCAAGACCGTGGTGTTCACCGGCTCGCTCGAGAAGATGACGCGCGAGGAGGCTAAGGCGACGGCCGAGCGGCTGGGCGCCAAGGTGTCGGGCTCGGTCTCGGCCAAGACCGATTACGTGGTCGCGGGGCCGGGCGCCGGCTCCAAGCTCAAGAAGGCGCAGGAAGCGGGCGTCGCGGTGCTGACCGAGGACGAGTGGGTCAAGCTGGTGGGGAAGGCGTAGCCTTCGCGGCCACGCGCCGCAGCGCCAGCGCCCTCTCCCCCGCTTGCGGGGGAGAGCCGGAGAGGGGGAAGCCGCCTGCTCAGTGCCCGCGGCTTCCCCCTCCTCACCCTCCCCCGAAAGCGGGGGAGGGAGTGAAACGATGTGCGATGCGACCGCTCACACCACAACCATCTCCCAGGGAAACTTGTCGACGCATTCGTTGCCGCGCTCGGTGACGATGAAGGTGTGGCCCATGAAGATGCCGAACTGGCCGTCGGCCGTGATCGGGTTGGGCTCCGCCATGAACACCATGCCGGGCCGAAACACCTGCTCGAAGGGCTCGCCATGCACGCCGTCGGTGAAGACATGCGGACCGTCGGTGATGAGGTCGATGCCGTGGGCATGGATCGGACGCGACTGCACGCCCTTCTGGCGGAAGATCTTTCCGGCCTCATGAATTTTCGCGACCGGATTGCCCGGCTTGATCTCAGCCGCCATCTTCTCGAACACCGGCAGCGTGATGTCCTCCCAGAACCGCTTGACCATGTCGGTGGGCGGGCCGAGGCAGATCGGCGAGCCGATCTGCGCCGAGTAGCCGCGATAGCCGGCGGCGAGCTCCATGTTGATGATGTCGCCCTTCTGCAGCTTGCGGCCGGACGGGCGCGGGTTGCCGAACACCATGGCGGGATTCGCCATCGAGGTGGTGCCGATGATCAGGAAGTCGATGTCGCCGCCGCCCTCCATGATGGCGGCGCCGGCGGCGGCGCGCAGCTGATATTCGGTCACGCCCGGCTTGGCGCGCGCGACCAGCGCCTTCATGGCGTCCTCGCACAGCTTGCCGGCGGTGCGAATGCAATCGAGCTCCTCGGCGCTGTGCACCGACAGGAGCTCGTGCATGAAACCGCGGGTGAACACCAGTTCGGCCTCGGGCAACCGCTCCTTGAGCATGTTGTACTGATTGACCGGCAGGTAATCCTTGTGGCGCGGATCGATCTCGAGAAGGCCGATGCGGCCGCGCTGAAGGCCGAGCTCGATGATCCGGTCGGCGATCACCGCCGCATACTGGCCGCCGCGGCTGCCGCGCACGTCGGAGAGCGCGGCCGCGGTCTCGCGCCGCACCGCTTCGCCATGCGTGCCGCCCATCGAATAGACCAGCGTCGGATCGCCTTGCAGCGGCACCACCACGTAGCAGCAGAGCGCGTGCCACTCCCAATGGCCGGTGAGCCACAGCATGCCGCCGCCGAAGCTCCAGTGGCTCGGACCGCCCGGCACGACCACGCAATCGAGCTTGTGCTCGCGCATCTTGGCGCGCAGCGCCGCGTAACGGCGCGCATACTCCTCCTTGGAGAACTGCTCGTAGGTGGCGTCGCGATAATACGGCGTGTTGCGCATCAGGTTGAACGGCTGGCTCTCGTCCAGCCGGCCGCGCAATTGATCCCACGGCAAGGCGCCTTTGGGCAGGGGAGCGTCGGTCATGATGGTTATCCTCTGTTCATTCCAGCTCTCATCCGTCATGCCCGGCGCAAGCGGGGCATCCAGTACGCCGTGTCAAGCGTCGGTGGGTACTGGATTGCCCGCTTTCGCGGGCAATGACGGCCGGGAGCAAATCTGGGCTTGTTCAATCCTTGCAGCCGTCGATGGTCACGGGGCCGCCGAGCGACGCGACCGCCTCCTCGGCGAGTTTGTGGTCGGCGATCTGGTCGAAGCTGAGCTTCTTCTCGGGCGGTATGTCGCCGATGTCGATGTTGTTCTGGTGGGTCCACTCCGTGCGCTCGCGCACGAAGCCGGTATTGACGGACAGCACGCAGTTCTTGGTCAGTACGCCGACGGCGAATTCGACCGCCTCGCGCGGCTTCTGGGTCGCTTCGACGATGACGGGAATGACCTTCTCCTTGTCGCGGTAGACGGCGCGGTTCGCTTCGATCATCGCCGCGACGGTGTCGCGCAGGAGATCGTGATCCTTGGCAATCAGCGACTCCGCCGCCCCGTAGGCGTTGAACGAGTATTTGGGCCACAGGTCGGACAGCATCGCGAGCACGTGGGTCCCGGGCTTGCGTTGCTGGGCGATATAGAGATCCTCCGGATGGAGTGCGACGGCGTCGATCTGCCCGGCGATGAAGCCCGGGAGGCGGCCGGCGGTGCCTTGCGAGATGAACTGCGCGTCGTCGACCGTCAAACCACCCGAGCGCAGCGCGGCGCGGCCGATCAACCAGTTGAGCCCGCCGACGCCGCCGGCGGCCGACAACCGCTTGCCCTTGAGGTCCGCGGCCGTCTTGATCTCGGCCGTCACCGCATAGGCCTGGGGTGGGCGCGGCGCGAGGCCCCAGATCTGTCGTCCTCGCAGGCCTTGCGCGATGGCCGTATCGGGCAGGTTGGAGACCGCCGAGCCCTGGCCGACGGCCGTGACCGAGGTTCCGGCCGCGCCGCCGTCGAACTGAATGATATTGGCGTCGACACAATGCTTGGCGAAGAACCCCAGGGCCTTGGCGACGTAAGGGGCGGTGTGCACCACGTTGGGCGGTGCCACCGCGACGCCCACATTGACTTTGCGCAGCCCGCCGGTGCAGTTAGGCGCGGTTTGCGCAACCGAAGGTGTTCCGAGGCCGGCCACGAGGGCGCCCGCAAGGATGGCGAAGAGGGCGCGAAGCGAGAAAAGCGAGCAGGGGCGGGGCATTTTGTTTTGTACTCCCTTTGCTTATTGACGGCTCTGATAAAAACATTTCGCGCGGGGCGCAATGACCGGACCAGCTGACAAACGAGATTGCCCGCTGTGCGGCGCGTCGTCCGGCCGCGCAACGCCGCTGCAATACCGCATACCGGAGTGGCAGCTCGTGCAATGCCGGGAGTGCGACCTGGTTTACGTCGATCGATTGCCGCCCCAGGAGGAGTTCGAGGACGAACGCGCCTGGGAGGTCAGCTCGGTGGCCCATGCCGAGGAGCGCCAGCGCAACTATCCGGTTCTGGTCGCGCTCGACCGGATGACCCGGCGTCGGATGCATCTGTTCAAACGCGACCCGAAGACGATCATGGCACGCCATGCGCGGCCCGGCCCGATGGTCGATGTCGGCTGCGGCGCGGGCATCAATTCGATTCCGCCGCCGGCGGGTTTCGTTCCCTACGGGGTCGAGATCTCGAAATCGCTGGCGGCGGCGGCGGATGCCGCCTTCCGGCCGTTCGGCGGGCACTGCCTGCAGATGCCGGCCGAGGCGGGTCTCAAACGCTTTCCGCGCGGATTTTTCCACGGCGCCCTGCTGATCGGTTATCTGGAGCACGAATATTATCCGCGCCAGTCGTTGACCCAGCTGCGGCAGGTGGTCGCCGAGGACGCCGCCGTGGTGGTGAAGATGCCCAATTACGCCTCGATCAATCGGCGCGTGATGGGCCTGCGCTGGAGCGGCTTCCGCTTTCCCGATCATGTGAATTATTACACGCCGGCGACGCTGCGCGAGATGGCCCGCCGCGCCGGATTCACGACGCATTACGGCTGGTCCGACACCAATCCGGTCAGCGACAGCCTGTGGGGGATGCTGCGCCCGGCCTGAGGTCAGGCGATCGCCAGCTCCAGCGGAAATCGATCCACCACCTCGTGCCCGTCCGGCGTGACGATGAAGGTGTGGCCGAGGAAGATGCCGAACATCCCGTCCGCCGTGATCGGGTTGGGCTCCGCCATCGTCACCATGCCGGGAAGGAAGACCTTGTCGGCGTCGCGCGCCTCGGTCCGTTCGGCGAAGACATGCGGTGTCGCCGTGACGATGTCGATGCCGTGGATCTGGGTCGGCCGCGACTGCACGCCCTGTTGGCGGAAGAACTGGGCCGCGATCCGCACATTGTCGATCGGATTGCCGGGCTTTATCTCGGCGACGATCCGCCGATAGCCGGGAAGCGTGATCTCCTCCCAGAATTTGCGCACCATCTCGGTCGGCGGCCCCAGGCAGATCGGCGAGCCGATCTGCGCCGTGTAGCCGCGATAGCCGGCGGCGAGCTCCATGATGACGATGTCACCCTTCTTGAGCTTGCGCTCGGACGGGCGCGGATTGCCGAAGAACATCGCCGGGTTCGCCATCGGGGTCGAACCGATGATCAGGAAATCGATGTCGCCGCCGCCCTGCAGCATGGCGGAGCCGGCGGCGCCGCGCAGATCGGCCTCGGTGGCGCCCGGCTTCGCGGCCGCCACCATCGCCGCCATGGCGCGCTCGCACAGCACTCCGGCCTTGCGCACGCAATCGAGCTCTTCGGCGCTCTTGATGATGACCAGCTCGTGGATGAGGCTGCGGGTGAAGACGATCTCGGCCTCGGGCAGGCCCGCCCGCAGGTCGTTGTACTGGTTGACCGGCATGTAATCCTTGTGGCGCGGATCGATCTCGACCAGGCCGATGCGGCCGCGGGTGAGCCCGATCTCCTTGAGGCGCTCGACCATCACCTCGGCGTAACGCCCGCCGCGGCTCTGGCGCACGTCCGACAGCGCGGGCGCCACCTGACGGCGGACCGCCTCGGCATGGGTGCCGCCCATCGAGAAGATCAAGGTCGGCTCCTCGTCGAGCGGGACCAGCACATAGGATGCCAGCGCGTGCCACTCCCAATGGCCGGTGAGCCAGGTCATGCCGCCGCCGAAGCTCCAATGGCTCGGCCCGCCC
>DATBBS010000022.1:0-5944 GCA_036270895.1 Xanthobacteraceae bacterium | reverse complement strand
CGCAACATCCATCCGCCGATCACCGAGAGCTTCGCGCTGAAATTCGAGTTTCCCGGCAAGACGATCGTATTTTCCGGCGACACCGCCTATTTTCCACCGCTCGCCGCCTTCGCCAAGGGGGCCGACATCCTGGTGCATGAGGTGATGTATGGGCCGGCGCTCGACGAGCTGGTGCGGCGCATCCCGAATGCGGCGACGCTGATGTCGCACCTCAAGGCGAGCCACACGCTGGCGGCGGACGTCGGAAGAATCGCGACCGAGGCGGGCGTGAAGAAGCTGGTGCTCAGCCATTTCGTCCCGGTTCCCTTCACGGGCATGAGCGACCAGGTCTGGATCGACGCGGTGCGGCCGACCTATGCGGGGGACCTCGTGGTGGGCAGGGATCTGATGGAGATCGCGCTGTAACGCGGCCGCAAGCCGGCGGCAGCGCCGCCTGCCGGGGGGCGAAGGCGGCGCAAACGGGGCTTGCGGACCGGGCCTGTCGTGTCAACAAGCCGTGCCGGTTGGTCGCGCCAGCCCGTCGCCGGGTTCATGCCGCGCGGGCGGTCCGATCGAGCCGGCGTGCCGCCAAGGCTGAAGTTCAGCGCCGGGCCGCGAAAAACGCGCCGAACCACGCCATCATCAGGGCGACGACGAGCGCCGCCAGGGTGGCGAGCGCATGATTGCCGGCGGCGCCAGGGGCCGGCGGCGGAATCTCGTTGGTGACCGTCGCGAGCCAGAGCGCCAGGGCAGCGGCCGCCGGCGCGCGCAGGAAGCGAAGGTAAAGCCAGGAGAAGCGCGACATCACCCCCGCGATGATGAAGCTCGACGCGAAGGCGGCGCTCGTGATCGACCACCACGCCATCGCGGCGTGCAACTGTCCGCCACCGCGCAGCATCCCGCGCCACGCGCCTGCGAGCTCGATGCCGTGGCGGCCGAGCATGATGTGGACGACCATCGCCGTCATGACGCCGCTCGTCATGGCGGCGACGAGCACGAAGGGGCGGCGAGGTGCGTTCAGGGCAGGCATGATCTCAGAATCGGGTGGGAGTCGGCCATCGTCCCGTGTTTACGGTCGCCAACGTGGTATTGGCAACACTGAAATCTGCGACCCGGCCGGGACAGCCGGCCCGCAACGCAATGGGCAGATCGGCCGTCTGACGCGCGCGGCGATCACGCTGCTTGCCGCCATTTGCGGTCCCTGTTCCATCGGCAATTCGCGTTCCCGCCGGAACCCCCTCCGCTGTTCCGCCGTTGGCCACATGAGGACCAAATCAACGCAATCCCACAACGGAAGGACGACGCTCATGGGCCTGTTCTCGCGCGACATCAAAACGCTGGACGATCTGTTCGTGCATACGCTCCGCGATATTTATTATGCCGAGAAGCAGATCGTGAAATCGCTCCCCGACATGATCAAGAAGGCGACCGACCCGCAACTCAAGCGCGGCTTCAAGACCCATCTGGGCGAAACGGAAAATCACGTTGCCCGGCTCGAGGAGGTCTTCCGGATGCACGCCGTCGAAATTCGGGGCGTCGACTGCCCCGCGATCGACGGCATCCTGGAGGAGGCCGAAGAGGTCGCCGGCGAAGTGGACGACAAGCGCGTGCTGGACGCGGCGCTCATCGCCGCCGCACAGGCGGTCGAGCATTACGAGATCACGCGCTACGGTTCGCTGATCGCCTGGGCCAAACAGCTCGGACGTCCCGACTGCGCCAGCGTCCTGCAGCGCACGCTCGACGAGGAAAAGGCGACGGACCACAAGCTCACCCAATTGGCCGAAAACGCGGTGAACTTGCGCGCCGCAAGCTGACGGTTGGCGTCAGCCCCGCCTTTGATTCCGGTCCAGGGCGGGGCTTTCGACGTTTTTGACGCGGGCCCGCGCCGGCTTCCCAGCCGGGCGCCGCGTCCCATTTCGAGCGCGTGCTATTTCGGAATGGTGTTGGGATCTCCGCCCGGGCCGCCGGGCGGGGGAACGACCAGCATCCGCCCGCCGCCGGGCGGCGGCACGCGCATCTGGGGATCAACATCGGCGGGCGGACAGATCACGCCGTTGTGGTCAGCGAGGCGGTCGCTCAGGTTGGATTGGCCGCTGGCGTCGGTCGACGGATTGTTCGGCGCGCAGGCGGGACGGTTCGGCGTCGCCGGCGCCGCCTGGGCAGGCGGACCAGGGGCCGGCGCGGTTTGCGCGCAGGCAACGCCGCCCAGCATGAGCAGGACGGGGGCGACGACCGGGAGCGCGGCGCAACGGTTCATCTGGCGTCTCCGCTGGCACAATAAGGGGAAAACGCGGGGAGGGAGCCGATGTTCCTTCCCCGGCTGTGCGCTTCGGCAACCAGCCGGCCCGAAGAATCCGACATGGCGGCGGGCGGAATCAGGCTATGGAAAGCCCCCGGCCGGTGCCGGGCGCCAGAGAAGCCCTTCCATGACCACCCTCGCCGCGCCGCTGCCCAGCCTGAAGCGGCACAAGCCCTTCGCGCTGTTCTGGGTCATGCGGGTGACGACCACCGCCGCCTATTTCATGCAGTCGGTCGCGATCGGCTGGCAGATCTACGACATGACGGGAAATCCGCTCGACCTCGGCCTGGTCGGGCTGGTCCAATTCTTCCCCCTCGTGCTGCTCGCCGTCGTGGTCGGCCAGATCATCGACCGCTACGACCGGCGCGCCATCGCCCGCAGCTGCCAGATCGTGAAGGCGGTTTGCGCGCTGGTGCTGGCGCTCGGCAGCGCGGGCGGCTGGCTCGGACGCGATGCGATCTTCGGCATCCTGCTGGTGGTCGGGACGGCGCGCGCCTTCGAGACGCCCACCTTGCATGCGCTGTTGCCGGGCCTGGTGCCGCCGCTGCTGCTGCCGCGCGCCATCGCGGCTTCCGCCACCGCAAACCAGACCGCAATCATCTGCGGGCCCGCGCTCGGCGGCCTCATCTACGCCTTCGGGCCGACCACGGTCTATGTGACCTGCGCCTGCATCTTCGTCACCGCGAGCGTGCTGGTGAGCCTGTTGCCGCGCGACACGCGGCCGCGCGAGCGCAAGCCCGTCACCTTGCAAAACCTGTTCGCCGGCTTCGCCTATATCCGCAATCATCCGGTCTTGTACGGCCTCATTTCGCTCGACCTGTTCGTGGTGATGCTCGGCGGCGTCACCGCGCTGCTGCCGATCTATGCGCGCGACGTGTTGCAGACCGGGCCGTGGGGTCTCGGCCTGCTGCGCTCGGCGCCCGCGCTCGGCGCGCTCGCGATGTCGGTCGTGCTCGCCCATGCGGCGATCGAGCGGCGCGCCGGGGTGTTGATGTTCGCCACCACCGCGGTGTTCGCGCTCTCGACGCTGGTCTTCGCGCTGTCGACCTCGCTCGCGCTCTCGCTCGTGGCGCTCACGATCTATGGGGCGACCGACGCGGTGAGCGTCGTGATCCGCATGGCCATGGTGCAGACCCGCACGCCCCACGACATGCTCGGAAGGGTGATGGCGGTGAACTCGGCCTGCACCGGCACTTCGGGGACGCTCGGCGAATTCCGCGCCGGGCTCGTGGCGGCGGCGGCTGGGGCCGTCACCTCGGTGGTGGTCGGCGGCCTCGGCGCGCTCCTCGTCATCGGGCTGTGGATGCGGCTCTTCCCCGATCTCGTGCGCATCAAGAGCGTGTCGCCCGAGGGGCCGTAAGCCCGCAATAGCGTGCGAGCGCACAGGCGAGGTCGAGCAGCGCCTCGTCGCCGCCCGGCCAGCCGATGAAGGACAGCCCGGCCGGACAGCCCTCGAGCGTGCCGATCGGAAGATTGATCTGCGGCAGGCCGGCGAGCCCCGCCATGCAGGTGAGCCGCATGACCCTGACGCGAAAGGATTCCAGCTCCTCGCCCGACTGGTCGAGCGGCGGCGCGATGCAGGGCGCGGTCGGCAGCGCCATCATGGTGCCGGGCGGCACCAGTCCCCGAATGTGGGCGCGGGCCGACGCCACGATGCGGCGCGCCGTGTCGGCCTGCGCGGCCGTAACGGTCGCCGCAAAACCCATGCGCTCCTTGACGCCCGGTCCGAGCGCCGGCTTGGTGCGCGTGATGAAATCCCCGAAGGACGCCCAGGTCTCGAAAGCCTGCACGATACGGAACGCCTCGCGCCAGCCATCGAAGCCGTCCGGCGCCACCAACCGCGCCTGCGGTTTCGGCAGCGCGCTCGCGGCGCCGGCCAGGAAGGCGCGCCCGAGCGTCGCCACCGGCGCGTCGGCCTGCGCGAAGGCGTCGTCCGCGACGACCAGATGTGCGATCGCGGCGGCGCGCGTTTCGCCCGCGAGCAGCACGGCGCCGACGCGGCGCAGGATGCCGGGCGCATTGGCGAAGAAGCCGGCGACGTCGAAGGACGGCGCCATCGCCATGGCGCCCGTAAGATCGACGCGGCCGTGGGTCGGACGCAACCCGTAGAGGCCGCAGAAGGAGGCCGGCACGCGCACCGATCCGCCGGTGTCGCTGCCGAGCGCGAAATCGCAGGCGTTCGCCGCGAGCGCGGCCGCCGAGCCGCTCGACGAGCCCCCCGGAATGCGGCCGGGCGCGCGCAGGTTGACCGGCGTTCCGTAATGCGCGTTGGCGCCGGCGACGCTGTAGAAGAATTCGTCGCACACCGTCTTGCCGGTGATGGTGGCGCCTGCGGCGAGAATCTTTTCCACCGCGGCCGCATGGACGCGCGCCGGCGCTTGCGCGGCGAGCCAATCGGGATTGCCGCCGCCGGTACGCGACCCGGCGATGTCGTACATGTCCTTGACCACGGCGCTAAGCCCCGCGAGCGGTCCGCCCGGACTGCCGGCGAGCGGCGCGGCGAGATCATGCGGGACGAAGAAAGAGTTGTTCACTTGGATTTTCCTGTCGGTTGTTTGTAGCCCGCATGGAGCGAAGCGGAATGCGGGGACAGCGGTCCCGGATTTCGCTGCGCTCCATCCGGGCTACTTTCCCTGCTGCTTCGCTTTTCCCAAATGCCAGTCCAGGATCTGTTCGCCGTCCCAGGCGGCGACGCCGGGACGGCGCAGGATTTCCTGGAAGGCGCGCTGGACGTGGCCGATCCGGTGCGGGACCCCGGAGAGATAGGGGTGCATCGCGATCGACATGAATTTCGGCCGCGTGGCGGATTCGGCGTAGAGCCACTCGAACTGGTCCATCACGCGGGCATACATCTGGTCGGAGGGATGGTGCTGCAGCGCCATCATGACGATGTCGTGCAACTCGAAATTATAGGGCAGGGCGACGACAGGCTTGTGCGTGGTCCTGAGCGTCACCGGCTCGTCGTCGAGCACCCAGTCGCCGATATATTCGATGCCGGCGGCCGAGAGGTGATCGAGCGTATCGAATGTCTGCGTGAGGCCGGGGCCGAACCAGCCGCGCGGCGGCCGGCCCCAGAATTTGGCGATGATCGCCACCGACTTGTCGATCAGCGCCTTCTGGTCGTCGACCTTGTGCATCGGCACCTGGTCGTAGCCGTGGGCGTTGAGCTCCCATCCGTTGTCGACGCAGGCCTGCGCGACCTGCGGATAGGTCTCGCACACGCGCGCATTGAGCGTGACGGTGGGCCGCAGCCGCAACCGCTCCAGCATCGCCTTGAGGCGCCAGAAGCCGACCCGCATGCCGTATTCGTGCCAGCTCCAGTTGGGGTGATCCGGCAGCATGGGCTGGCCCTGCGGCGGCGAGATCACCATGCGGGCCATCGGGCGCGCCATGTCCCATTCCTCGAGCGCAAGCAACGGCCAGACGATCAGGCGCAGGCCGTCGGGAAGCGCCAGCGGCGGCCGCTTGTCGATGGGCGAGAATTCGATCCGTTCGCGGGGATGCATGGCGTTCCTTGACGTTTCCCTTAAAGGCGAGCGAGGCGGCCCGCAGGATGGCGAGTGAGCCGCAAAGAAGCTAGCCTGTCGTCTCGAAAAAATGTCGCATGACGCGAAAGGACTCAACGCATGTCTCGCATGTTGATCAAGGGCGGCTGCGTCATCACCA